>JBQCIS010000244.1:0-17757 GCA_051953515.1 Mucilaginibacter sp. | reverse complement strand
ATAGTTAATTTCGTATATTGAAAATATTCAAATCAACTGTTGTTTAAATAAAAAACAGAACAAGTAATGGATAATAAAAATAAAGACCTGGTAAATGAACTAACCCGGCTATTGTTGGGCGGAACGGCCCACGCCAGCCTGAAAAAAGCATTAAAGGGCCTGCCTGCCGAACTGCGCGGCGCAAAGCCCGATAAAATGCCATACAGCATTTGGCAACTGGTTGAACATATACGCATTGCCCAATGGGATATGCTGAACTTTTGCCTCGATCCTAACCACAAATCGCCGAAGTGGCCGGATGAATACTGGCCCCAGGATGCCGCCCCTCAGAATGATGCAGCGTGGGACGAATCTATCGAACAGATCAATAAGGATATGGATGAATTTATCGGCCACCTGGAGCATAGCGATCTGTACGAGAAATTACCCGGCGGCAATGGCCAGACCGTATTGCTGGAAGCGCTGCAACTGGCCGACCACAATGCTTACCATATTGCCGAAATAGTTGTTATCCGCCGCTTATTAGGTGCCTGGGATTGATGGATAAGTTAGTATATGATAACGAAGTGTTCGATGGCCTCGATCTCACCGGGCAAACCATAAAGGGCCGCGAATTTCAAAGCTGTACATTTAAAAAGTGCGATCTGTCAAACAGCAGCTTTCTCAATAACAAGTTTATCGATTGTGTTTTTGAGGGATGTAATTTGTCGCTGATGAAGTTAGGTGCCACCTATCTCAACAATGTGCAATTTAAAAACTGTAAGCTGCTGGGTATTAACTTTAGCGAATGCCAGACGCTGCTTTTTACCGTAAACTTTGATGGCTGCGTGCTGGATTATGCCTCGTTTATGGGCAGGAAGATGCCTGACACAAAATTTGTGCGTTCATCGCTAAAAGAAACAACTTTCAGCCAGGCGAATATATCAGGCAGTTTGTTTGATGAATGCAATTTGCTGGGTACTATCTTCAACCGTACCGATCTGTCGGGCGCTAATCTGGCAACGGCTTATAATTACGATATCGATCCGGAGATTAACAATATCCGTAAAGCAACTTTCGCAGCAACCGGTATTGACGGGTTGCTGCGAAAGTATGATCTGAAGATCGTTTGAAAGGATTAATCTTTTAAACCCTGAATGAAGCTCACCACGGTACTCACCATTTCCTGATTGAGGGGCAGGGTGGGGTCTTTATAGGTGGCCAGGTTCTTGTCGCGGTCTGCCGGGGCATCTTTTAGCATAAAATTCATGCCGCGGATGATGGTAAGCTGCGCATTTGATTTTGCCGACGATTTAAGTTTGTAGCCATTGGGCTCAGTAACTTCCAGATCGGTAGTGCCCTGTATAATAAGCACCGGCATTTTTAATTTTCTTATCTCGCGCAGCGGATCATACCTGCACCACGACATTACAAACGGTTGTATGCTTGGTCTGGCTATAGGGTATAACGAAATATCAATACCGTCCCACGTTTTGCCTTTTCTCAAACTGTCAAGCATGCGTTTAACATCATTCGCCTTGTATTCAGGCTGCGATTTCATGGCGTTGGTAAGCATAGTTGCTTCCGGTTCGCCTGCGCCTTCCAGCGATATATAGCCTTTTACCGGTTCTTCGTTAGTGGCAATGGCGCCAACCAACGCGCCCTGACCGTGCCCGGCAATAATTATTTTCGAGAACCGCTGATCATCGGCCAGCATATTCAGCAGGCTGGTGGCGTCATCTACATAATCTTCAAAGCTCAGGTTCTTTTCTTTATCGCCGGATGTGCTTTGGCCTACCATGCGCTTGTCATAGCGTAGTGATGCAATGCCTGCTTTGCCCAAAGCATAAGCCAGCATTTTGTAAGTATTGGTGTTAAGGTCGTTATTAGGATCGTTGCCGTCCCTGTTTACCGAACCGGCGCCGGAAATTATGAGTACAACAGGCACTTTGCCATTCGCATCTTTCGGTATTGCCAATGTGCCGGATAAGGTACTTCCCATTGTTTTTAAGGTAATGGGCGATTCTGTAACCGGTGGGTCCTGCATTACCGGTGTTGCCGGCAGCTGTTTAAATTTATTTGGTATTTCGGAGTAATTGATGGGCGCGGCCTGTATGTGCGCCATGAAGGCCAGCATAATAGCAAAAATAAGAAATGCTGATTTTTTCATCTTAATTAGGTCAGATAACAAGGGTTATTATATTCAACAAAACGGCGTTGTTCATTGTGTTTATTTGCAATACTGTATTAAAATCAAATGCGGCTATATAGTCCTTAATTGTTAATTTAGCGTTTAAATTATAACAATTATAAAAGCAAACATATAGTAATTTTTTACACTAACTATTGATGAAGCTAATATTCGGGTGCTTTTTTATAGCGTTCATGGCATGCTTTTACGGTAGCGCGTATGGGCAATCGCCGGCTTCATCCATCAGGGGGCGTGTTATTACCGGTACCAACACATCTGCCGAAGGCGCAACCATACTGCTGCTGACTTATCCCGACTCCGCTTTATTTAAGGCCGCCATTTCAGGCAAAAATGGCATTTTCTCACTCAATAACATAAAAGCAGGCGATTATATTGTTTATGTGCACAAGATTGGTTACTCAAAATTCTACAGTGGCAAATATCATTTGGATGGAAATGATATCGAGACAGGCGACATTTCCCTGCAACCGGTGGGGAAGCAACTGAACGAGATTAAGATTACGGCTAAAAAGGATTACGTGGAAGTGCACCCAGATAAAACAGTATTGAATGTGGACCGCAACATACTGGCCACCGGAAATTCTGTATTAGATGTATTGCAAACCGCACCCGGTGTGCGCATTGTTGATAACGCGGTACTGTTTAAGGGCGGCCAGAAAGCGCTGGTAGCTATTAACGGCAAGCCGGTTGGCGCAATGAACGACGAGCAGTTGGCCGATATGCTGAAAAGCTATCCCAGCAGTATGATCAGCCAGGTGGAACTAATCCCTAATCCCCCGGCAAGGTATGATGCAGGCGGTGCAGGGGGGGTGATCAACATCATACTTAAAAAAAGTAAGGACGAAGGTTTTAAGGCCAACCTTACCGAAAGCGCCTCGGCAGGGCAGGACTATAAATTTAATACAAGCCTCAATACCAATTACCGCTCGGAGAAATTTAACGTGTTCGCCAATTACAGCTTCACGGCAAACAAACTACCGCGTTTGCTGGATATTGACCGTAATATTGATGAAGCCGGACCGCAAACCAATATCGACGTTAATTATAACAGCGTTTCTAATATACGGATGCATAACTTTAATACAGGTGTTGATTACAGCCTTACGCCCAAACAAACACTCGGCGTTTTATTTTATGGCTACAGCACACAAAACAGTATTGATAAAAGCAGTATCACCTACATTCGTGATAATGGTGCGCGCGATTCCAGCATTACCGAAAACTCGCACGTTAACCGGCCCATTTATAATCTTAACTATAATCTTAACTACCGCGGCAGCTTTGGCAAGGACGATGGGACTACGCTTTCGGCCGACTTTGACTATTCTACCTACAACCGCCGCTCGTTTGAGAATGTGCGGAACAATTTTTATTTGCCCGACAGCTCACAATATCGTAAGCCGCTGTATTATACAGACAACTCACCCTCAACCATTCATATCCGGTCAGAGCGTGTCGACTTCAATCAGCAGCTTACCAAAAACAGCAGTCTGAGCGCCGGTTTAAAGAACAGCCAGGTAAACAGCGATAACACCATCGAGTTTGACCAGCAGAACGATACCAGTAAAAACTTTTTGGCTATCCCATCGCTGAGCGACCATTTTATATACAAGGAACAGATCAACGCGGCTTATGGCAGTTATAATGATAAGTTTGGCAAAAGTGACCTTACGCTGGGGCTGCGGGTGGAGCAAACCCGTTCGCATGGCATATCCTATCACCCGGATAAAAATGTGGTGAATAATTACACTGATTTCTTTCCTGCTTTTCAGTTGATACAGGATGTGGGTAAGGATAACCAGCTAACCATAGATTTTAACCGCCGTGTAGACCGCCCTAATTACCAGGATCTGAATCCGTTTATCGGGTTTATCAGTCAATACTCCTATAGCACGGGTAATCCGTTTCTCCAACCAATGTACACCAACACTTATGAGGTGTCTGACTTCTTTAAACAAAAATACCGCGCCGCATTACGTATGCTGGTAACTACTGATTTTTCGTCGCCGGTTTATGAGCAGAATGATTCAACCAGGATCGTTACCACCACTTATGATAACATTGGCACCCGTTACGCATGGGAGGCCGAGTTTTATATACCTGTAACACTCACCAACTGGTGGAGCATGGATGCGGATATCGACGGTGCATACGAACGGTATGTGTTTAACGCCGACAGCGCCCATAAAACAACCTTCGATTTTAACGTAACCTTAAACCAGGATTTTAGCCTGCCAGGGGGAATAAAGGCGCAGATCAATACCCGTTATCAGGCACCGCTTTATTATGGAACAAAACAATATCAGCAATATTTTGTGGCAGCGGCAGGGCTTAGTAAAGCTGTATTGCAAAACATGGGCACAGTTAAACTGGCCGTATCAGACATTTTTAATTCAGACTTGTACAAATACACATCCAATTACCGCGCTATCGATCTTACCGGCCGCGAAAAAGCCGGATCGCGTTTCTTTACACTGGCTTTTACCTACCGCTTTGGCAAGCAAACGGTAAAATCGGCCACAAAACGTGTAGGGGGTAACAATGAGGGGCAGGAAAGATTGAAGGGCAGCGAAAACGAAAATTGATGCTACCCGGCATGGCCGCTTAACATACTCGCAAAAATAATAGCTAATACTAACAGGCTTACAAATACATACAATTTGTCTTTCTCGAGTGCGAAACCAATAGTTGAGAAAATAATGCGCAGTATTGGCGTTGCAATTAGTAATGCTATCCCCAGTTGAATAATGGCCTGCCCGTGCAGGGTGAATGAATTGGCGAAGATGCCATGAAAAGTGCTGATAAATTCAGGTACTCCTTTAAAAGTATGATGATCGACCACCTCATGCCCATGCCGCCACAGGTAAATCACGCCACCGATAAATACAATGAAAATAGATATGATCACCCCCAGGCGCAGCACCCAGCCTATAACGGCCTGCATATCCCTGTCTTTAAAGCGTGCCTTCTTTGTCATATCATATCCTGTTTAAAATCCCGTTGTAGATCATTTGTACGGCAAGAAACAGTACCACTATTGCAAACGTCCACCTTAACCGGCCCGACGATTGGGTTTTTACCAATATCTTTGAGCCGCTCAACGCCCCTATCAGTACCCCTATAACCACCGGCATAGAAATTCCCGGATCGATATATCCCCGCTGAAAATAAACTACCGCGCTTGCCGCGGCTGTAACACCTATCATAAAGTTACTGGTAGTGGTTGATACCTTGAAGGGAATGCGCATAATGCTATCCATTGCCAAAACCTTTAAAGCTCCCGAGCCTACGCCCAGCAACCCTGATAATATTCCGGCAAGCAGCATCATAAAAAAGCCGCCGCCAACATGGGTAACACTATAGTGTACGGTGCCATCTCCAACCGGGTAAGTGCCGTTCAGCTTCAGCTTTTCGGCCCACTTGTCTTTCTGATGTACAATGTGCTCCACTTTTTTTTGCAGGCTCATAACAGCCGAAAATATGAGGATGATACCTAACAGAATGGCAATATAGTTTGTTGGAATATAGGCTGCCAGCACCGCACCCGTCATGGCGCCTGTGGTAGTGGCTATTTCCAGGAACATGCCTATACGCATATTGGTAATACCCTCGCGAACATAAGCGGCCGCCGACCCCGACGACGTAGCGATAACGGATACCAGCGATGCCCCAATGGCATAATGGATATCTACATGAAGCAAAAGGGTAAGCAACGGAATGATAACAAAGCCGCCGCCAAGGCCCGTTAAAGAACCAATGAGCCCCGCAAAATAGGCGCCGATGAGAATAATGAGTGTAAAAATGAGTACCGACATAATTTAACGCGGTTGAACCGCTAAATTAGTAATTACTTTCATAGCTCATTTGTTGTGATGAAAAAGAAATAATAAGGTTACATTTTTTAAACATTATTCAGCACACAATAAGTTAATATTGACTGTTATAAACTCACACCTATTAAAATATTATGGCCTATAACGAAATACTGGAACTGTTGGGCAAAGATGCCGACAGCCTGCTGAATCACAAGTGCGAAACCTTCCCGAAAGAGATGCTGCATGTTCCATCGCCTGATTTTATTGATAAGGTATTTATAGACAGCAACCGTAACCCCCAGGTAGTGCGTAACCTTGCGGCGATACATAACCATGGTCGCCTGGCAGGAACGGGTTACATGTCGATATTACCTGTCGACCAGGGTATTGAGCATACGGCAGGCGCATCGTTCGCTAAAAACCCAATGTATTTCGATCCGGAGAATATCCTGAAACTGGCTGTTGAAGGCGGCTGCAATGCCGTAGCAACTACCTTTGGTGTGCTGGCGAGCGTTGCGCGTAAATACGCGCACAAAATTCCGTTCATCGTAAAAATGAACCATAACGAACTGCTTACCTACCCTACAAAGTACGACCAGGTATTTTTTGGTACCGTAGAAAGTGCCTGGAACCTCGGCGCGGCAGCAGTAGGCGCTACCATCTACTTTGGCTCTGAAGAATCCGACCGGCAGATAGTGGAAGTAGCCAAAGCCTTTGATCGCGCGCATGAATTAGGCATGGCAACCGTCTTATGGTGCTATACGCGTAACAACGCCTTCAAAAAAGACGGCGTGAACTACGAAACCGCTACCGATGTTACCGGGCAGGCCAACCATTTAGGGGTAACTATACAGGCCGATATCATTAAACAAAAGCTACCAACCGTAAACGGCGGTTTCACTACCATAGGCTTTGGCAAAACCGACCCGCTGATGTACAGCAAGCTTACCACCGATAACCCGATAGACATGTGCCGTTACCAGGTAGCCAACTGCTATATGGGTCGTGCGGGGCTGATAAACTCAGGCGGTGAATCAGGCGAGGACGACTTTGCACAGGCCGTAAAACAGGCCGTGATCAACAAAAGGGCGGGCGGTTCAGGCCTCATCATGGGCCGCAAATCATTCCAGCGCCCCTTTACCGAAGGCGTTAAACTAATGCACCTGGTACAGGATGTGTATATGGAAAGTAAGATTGATGTGGCGTAAGTACTCCATCAAAAACGATGTCATACTTCACTATGACAAATAAAAAACGATGTCATTTCGACGAACAGCGTGGCTGTGCGTGGGGTGAGGAGAAATCTTTTGAAAGCGATAGATAGCTTGTCTGCATGGCGCAAAAGATTTTTTCGCTCACACAAACCCAAGCACATTCCGGCTCAAGAGAGTAGTTCTCACCTGTTCTTAGCCGCACTTACCTTTGCTTACGCAGGTTCGAAATGACATCGTTTTATTTGTCAATAAAATCTCTTTTATTCTTTTTGAGTATTAAGGACTCGTCGTAAATCATCGGTTAATCCATTAGTTACGTGCGAAATCTTAAAAACACCATTGTATTTCACTATTAGAATGTCGATTGAAACGCCATCGGATACAGTACCACCATTGTCAGTATGCTTTAATGTACGTAGGATTTGATATCCAACTTCATATCCATTTTTAACGCCCTTAATTATATCATATTTTCCGGTTTCGATGTCAAGCGCCTTGGAGTTACTAATTGTACTAATAACCATTGTTTTTAACTCCGCTTTATTAATTCCACTATCATTGGTCATTATGTCATGACCTTTTTTATACCCTTGCTTTATTTTTTGCCCTTCCTTTGGAGTAAAATATTTAGCGATCAATGAGTCTACCTTGTTTCTGTCCGTTTTATAGTTTAATGAACTATAGGCTGTATAGAAATCTTTTATCATGTGCATAGCTTGCATATCGGGGCTTTCCTGCGCATGTGCTTGATAAAAGACGATAAGAAAAAATGTTGTAAGAAGATAAAGTATAGCTTTCATTAATGTTGAATTCGAAAAGGTTTGTGAAAGCTAAGATACAATAGAACTATTATATTATTCCCACAACGATGCTTGCAAGTAGCTTAAAATTAGCATCCCGAAAATCTTTAAAATCCGTTAAATCCTGGTTCTAATCCCGGTTCACTCCCTCTCCTTCAACGCCATCATCTCCAATCCGCCAACCATTAGCCGCAGGGTATTGGTATAATCCAGCTTCCAGGTGAGGTCATCCGAAGCAAGTATTGTATAAAAGTCGCCGGGTATATTGGCGTTTGTGCAGGCCATCTTGGTACTGGCAATAGGTCCGGTCTTTATGGTGTTTCCTTTATAGGTGGCCAGTCCCATAAAGCTGTTACAGCCGTCGGTGCCGTTTATGCGGCCATCTGTCATATTAAAACTAATGCGCGGCAGGCCATTCGGGAAATCCTTTTCGTTCAGCGTATGTCCTTTGTAGGATATTACAGACCATACAATATTGTTGATACGGTTATCAACCGTATTATGCTGTGTTTTTTTAATGGAGCTGCAGGCTGATACTAACAACACCATGAGTAACAAAACTGGTTTGGATTTCATGCAACAAAAATATTAAACCAAAATCGCAGTTTTACTTTTGTATGGCAGGTATAAATGTTAAAAAATGCTAAATATGTAGTGCTTCAACAAACTGTTTAATTTGTATATACATATTAAGCGGTTTTATATATTTGTTCTGGTCGCCGGTTATACACAAACTGATCTCGTTAATGAAACGTTTTTTTCTTTTTCTCTGCGTAGCTGCAGCCGCAAACATTGTTTGTGCCAAAGCAGCCGATACAGTAAAAACTTTCAGGGCCGCTGGTATTTTGCAGTCTAATATGGTCATCCAGCAAAATAAGCCGTTTAAACTATGGGGATGGGGAACAGCAGGCGATAAAATAATGATTGAGGCCGACTGGCAGTACAAACCCATTTTCACCCATGTTGATCAACAGGGCAACTGGCTTGCCAAAATAGACGTACCCCCGGCCATTCCCGGCGATAAGCGCTTCCACCAGATCTATATCATCCGCAACCAGGATACCATTAAACTCAATAACCTGCTTATTGGCGAAGTATGGATATGCACGGGGCAATCAAATATGGAACTGCGTATGAAGCCTGTTCCCGGCTGGAGCAAAGGTATTTTAAATGGTGAAAAGGAAGCTGCCATGGCTAATTACCCCCAAATAAGGTTATGCAAGGTAGATATGGGCCTGGAGTTTTCACCCATGGCCGATTGCCACGCTACATGGCAGGTATGCACTCCCAAATCGGCAGGCGATTTTAGCGCGGTGGCCTATTTTTTCGGGCGGGAACTATATTACCGGCTTGATGTGCCGATAGGCTTGATCGATGCCGCCATTCCGGCAACGGCCTGCCAGGCATTTGCCGATATTAATGTGCTTGGTGCAGATACTGCGCTACGCAAGCATTTTATCGATCCCTATACCAAAGGGATGGCCGATATCGAAGTCAAAAACGATAAAAGCACCACGCTAACTACCCTGCTTTATCCCGGACTGGTCTACAATAAAATGATCCACCCATTGGAAAAGCTGTCCATTGCGGGTTTTACCTGGTACCAGGGCGAGTCGAATAAGGATGATACGTTACTGTACGCGCGTTTGTGTGCAAATATGCTCTCCGGCTGGCGCCATGCTTTCGCGCAGGGAGATTTGCCATTTTACTATGTACAGGTAGCGCCCTATAATTGGGGTAAAAATGATTCTACCGCTTTTGATTATGCCAAATTTCGTGCACAGCAAGCCCGAATGCTCAAGGTGCGTAATACAGGAATGGCTATAACCATGGATGTAGGCGAGCCCAACAATATTCATCCCCTCAATAAAAAACCGGTGGGTATCCGGCTGGCGAAGATCGCCCTGGCTAAAACCTACCATATCACTTCAATTACTTACCAGGGGCCTCGGTTCTGCAAGTTTAAGGTAAAGGGTGATGCGGTTACGGTAACGTTCAGGTCATCCAGCATTGGCACAGGCATTACCACGAACGACGGCAAATCTCCGCGTTACTTTTTCCTTGCAGGCAGCGATCATAAATTTTACAGGGCCGATGCACATATTGTAAAGAATAAAGTAATACTTAATACCCCAAATGTGCCGCATCCTGTTGCCGTTCGCTATGCCTTTACCAATTACCCCGTAACCAACTTAGAGAACGCCGAGGGCCTCCCTGCCGAACCTTTCCGCACAGATAACTGGTAGAGAACATGAAAAGCCAGGGGTTGAGCGATTCCCTCCCTGGGGTGAGTAGGGAGGGATTAGTCCCGAGGTGTCCGTGAGGACATACACCGGATAGCTTTCCTGTGGTCTGTGTCCTCACAGACCGCGAAGCCAGTCTAAAAAAAACGATAAAGCAGATAAATTAATCAATATAGCTAAACAAATAAACAGCTATATTGTGGCGTCCAATTATACTATGTTTAAGTTTTTCCGACTTGTCGTTTTTACCGCCGTTGCGGTATCCGGTGCTATTGTTACGGCCAAAGCTCAAGCCTTCAGGCTGGCCAATGTATTGCAAAGCAATATGGTTATTCAGCAGAATAAACCATTTCACGTATGGGGTATAGCTAAACCCGGTGATCATATAAAGATTGATGCCGACTGGGCAAGCCACATAACCACCACCGTTGCGGATGCGAATGGCAACTGGGTAGGCGACATAAAAGTACCCAAAGCCATCCCCGGCGATTTTAAACCGCATACACTGGTGGTAATGGATGGTGATAACAATATCAAACTGGATAACCTGCTTATCGGCGACCTGTGGTTCTGCGTAGGACAGTCGAACATGGATATGCCACTGGGGGCGGAGTTAAACTGGACCTATCGCGGCGCCCTGAATTTTGAAAAAGAAGTGGCGGCGGCAAATTATCCAAACATCCGTTTATACCGCAGCGACTGGCAGTTCAGAAGCGCGCCGTCAACAGATAATAAAGGCACATGGCATGAATGTTCGCCCGAATCGGTAAAGGGCTTTAGTGCTGTGGCTTACTTTTTTGGTCGTAAGCTGTATCAAAAACTTAATATTCCTATTGGGTTGGTGGTGTCGGCCATTCCGGGCGCGGGTACACAGGCATTCGTGAAACGCGAAGTGTTGGAAAATGATACCATGCTGAAACGGGTTTACCTCGACCCTTATCAAAACGTAATCAGCACACAAAAAAAGGTCGACTCGCTGGGATTGTTTCCTTCCGTAACCAAGCCTACCTTAATTTACAACGCTATTATTTACCCTATGTTCAATCTGTCTATAAAAGGCATGATCTATTACCAGGGCGAATCTAATATTACCGACAAGCGCGAACATTATATCCCGCTTTTCACTGCTATGGTGGCCGACTTTCGCAGCGAATTTAAACAGGGTAACTTCCCGTTCTATTATACCCAGATTGCGCCCTATCGCGAAGAACACGATGATACCACTGCTTTTAAAGCCGCTATTTTTAAAGAAACACAGGAAAAACTCCTCAGCATAAAAAATACCGGTATGGCGGTTACGATGGATGTAGGTGAAGAACGCAACGTGCACCCGCGTGATAAAAAACCTGTAGGCGAACGCCTGGCCAACATCGCACTGAACAAAACTTATCATCAGCATACTGCATACCAGGGGCCGCATTTTACAAAATTTGAAATGCATGGCAGCGAGGTAACGGTGTACTTTAAAAAAGAAAGTATCGGTTCAGGCCTGACCACTAACGACGGTAAAGCGCCCCGGCATTTTTTTGTGGCCGGCGACGATCATAAATTTTACTGGGCCAATGCAAAAATTGTGGGCGATAATGTAATTTTAAGTTCAGATAAAGTAACCAAACCAATTGCCGTACGCTATGCCTTTACAGATGGAGCAGTAACCAACCTCGAAAACAGGGAGGGCCTGCCCGCAGTGCCTTTCCGTACGGATAATTGGCAGTAAATTGAAAGGAAAACCTTGAGCCATTAGATTCTCTCTTGCCCGTAGGGGGCGCGTTAGGATAGCGCGGCAGAAGAGGTGTGTTTAATAAAGCAATAAAATGAGAAACTCATCTAAGTTAATAATAGTCCTGTCCCTGTTCTGTTACGCTTATACCCCAACCATCGCGCAGCAAAAAACAGACCTCGAACATCTCAATTATTCAGTAGAAGAAGCTCCCGAGTGGACCAACCTCTTTGTCCGTAACTCCGGCTGGTTTGGCGCTGATGGTATTTATGCAATCCCGCTGGATGGTGCACGTAGTAAAGGCGGCCGCGAGTCGTCAAAAAACATGATCATTTTCAGCGACAGCATGATCGGCGAGATTAAGGATGGCAAGATGCAACCGGGCGAGAAAATGGTACATAATACCGTAGCCTATTTAAACGGCGATGAACCGCTGAATTCAAACATTACCTTTAGCTGGGCAGAAAATGCTGCTGGCAAACCCGAATCACTTTTTATTCCGCATACCGCTACGGCCAAACCCGGCGATTATTACTGGCTTGGCGATGGCTTTGTTAATCAGGCTACTCACAAAACCTACATTTTCGCCTACCGCATGCATAATATGGACAGTAAGGACGATTGGTCATTCAAGCAGATGGCCGTGGATTTTATTGTTCTACCCAAAGGCAGCAAAGCGCCGTTTAAAGACCAGGTACAGATGGAAACGCCGCTGCACTACGAAAGCGGTACGAATAAGAACAGCGGCAGCTTCGGTGCCGGTATTTTTGTGAACACCAAACAGGCAGGTGCGCCGCATCCGGATGGTTATATCTACGTTTATGGCAATCGCGGGCGCGATCTGGTAGTATCGCGCGTTCGCCCTATAGATTTTGAAAATTTTAGGGCATGGCGTTGTTGGGATGGAAAGGCATGGAATGAAGATATACAAAAGGCCGCTGCTTTAACCGACGGTATCTCGGATGAACTGAGCTTTAGCCCGCTGCCCGACGGCCGTTATGTGCTGGTATTTACACTGGGCGGCATGAGCAACGAAGTAGCGATGCGTATTGCCGCCAGCCCTATAGGGCCGTTTGGACCGGTTATAAAACTTTACAATGCGAAGCAAACGAATGGTAAATATTTTCATTACAACGCCAAGGCGCATCCAAGTCTCTCAAAACCGGGCGAATTGCTGATCACTTATAATCAGAACTCATTTGATTTCTGGAACCAGCTTGTGCTCAATCCTAACTTGTATCATCCTTATTTTTTGAAATTGAAGTTTAAATAAAATAAGCTGACAGGGAACGCCAATGAGATTCTTTTAAGCAGTACTATGCTAATATGTATAAACAAAATATTGATAAACTACCGCTGAGATATAACTATGGGAAATAAGATACTGTGTATAGTGGCCCTGGTTCTGTTTGCTGCTCAAATTACCAAAGCACAGGGCGTAAAAGAAGGTAATCCGGCAGTCGACGGTTTTTCGCCGGAACGGTTGCACCGCATCGACAGCCTGTTTAACAGTTTCACCAAAGCGCATAAAATAGCCGGTGTTTGCGCTATTGTGGCACGCCACGGGCATATCGATTACTGGCATGCTTCAGGCTATGCTGATATCGCCCATAATAAAATGCTGCAGCGTACGGATATGTTCCGTATGGCATCGCAAACTAAAGCCATTACCTGCGCTGCGATACTGATCCTGTACCAGGAAGGCAAACTGCTGCTGGATGATCCGATCTCCAAATATATCCCGGAGTTTAAAAATCCAACGGTCATCAAATCCTTCAATCCTAAAGATTCCACCTATACTACCGAACCGGCTAAACGAGAAATCACTATTCATGACCTGCTTACGCATACGTCAGGCATCTCGTACCGTGCCATCGGCACAACCGAAGCAAAGGCCATTTACGCCAAGGCAGGCATCCCGGTAGGTTTTGAACCACGCCACATTAAACTTGCCGACGAAATGAAAAAACTGGCCAAACTACCGCTGGTACAACAGCCGGGTACTGGTTATGTGTATGGCCTGAATATGGATGTGCTCGGCTATATCATCGAGATCGTTTCGCACCGGTCACTCAATGATTTCTTCGGTGAGCGTATTTTTAAACCACTGGGTATGAATGATACTTACTTTTATGTGCCAGTCGAAAAGCAAACCCGCGTTTCGAAGGTGTATATGCTAAACAACAAAGGCGAACTGGTTGAAAATACCACATCCGACACTACAGGCGAAGTAAACGTGAATTATCCGTTTACCAAAAACGGCACCTACTATTCAGGCGGCGCGGGCCTAACCTCCACCGCTTATGATTATGCGCTTTTCCTGCAAATGATGCAGAACGGCGGTGTGTTGAATGGCAAACGCATATTAAGCCCCGAGATCGTCCGGCTGATGCGCATTAACCAGATCGGCGATATTGGTTTGTGGTACACCTCAAATAAGATCGGTTTCAGTTTTGAGGTGATAACCGAAAAAGGCGCTGCCGAAGCGCCATGGCATGCGGGCACAAACATTGGCGGCGGCTACTGGGGATCAAGCTACTGGCTCGACCCGGTTTCTGACGTAGTGGTAGTGATCTGGACGCAGGGGGGCGGGGCGGCCTACGGCGAATGCTTCAATAAATTTAGGGCAATGGTTTACGGCGCGATGAACGACTGACCGTATGAAAGCTGCAACCTCCCATATCATCAGTATCAGCAATGAAACAGCTTCATTGGCGGTTGATCTGTATGGCGGGGCGATCATGGATTTTCATTTACACGATGTTGGCATCAATCCGTTCACTTTTAAGGCCGCGCCTGAAGATATGCCCGATCACAACCGTTCAGGCGCGGGCTATCGCGGACATTTTGTTTGTGCAGGGCGATGGGGGCCACCAACAGCCGGAGAAATAGAGGCTGGTATTCCAGATCACGGCCAGGCCGCAAATATGATGTGGACGCAAGTGCATCAAAGTTCCCCTCTCGTCCGAAGGACTCCTTACGGAGAGAGGGGGCGCGCTACCAGTGCGGCCGCAGGTGTGTGTGTTACGCCATCGATTCAAATGTCCGTCACTACACCTTTAGAAGGACTAAAAATTGAGCGCACCATCCAATTAGATGATAAAAGCGCCGTTTTTAAAGTTGACGAACATATCACCAACATAAACCCACTAAGTCGTTTATACAATGTGGTACAGCATCCAACATTGGCAAAACCATCCCTTACTCCAAATACCATCATCAACTGCAATGCCGACACCGGCTTCAATTATATGATGAGTACCCGACCGTTGGAACACGCCGCCAAATGGCCTTATGGTGTTATGGAAGACGGCCATATAATTAACGTATCCAAACCGGATAAAGCCTACAGTTCGGTATTCTCCTATACCATAAAAAAAGATGCTAAATTTGGTTGGATTACCGCTTATACACCTGAAATTAACCTGCTTACCGGCTATTTATGGCAACGGGAAACCTATCCCTGGATAAGCCTTTGGCAGAATTTTGACAGCGGGGATATCCGTTACCGCGGTCTGGAATTTGGCACAACAGGCATGCATAAATCATACAAACAGATCATCGCAGAAGGCAACCACGAAGTTTTCGGTGAACGTTCTTATCTGTTGATCGATGCGGGTGAGATGCAGCAGAAAAGCTACCTCGGTTTTATGTTGAAGACTCCGGATGGTTTCGGTGAAGTAAGCGATGTAAATTTTGCAGACGGCATCAGCATAAAAGGTACAGACGGTAACGAACTCAATATACAAACTACATTATCAGTGTGATGGATTTTAAAAACAGAACGGTTGTGATCACAGGCGGCGGCAAAGGCATCGGCGAAGCCTGCGCCAAAGTGTTTTATGACGATGGCGCAAACGTGGCGATCCTTGATAAGGACGCGCCCGCGCAATTGTACAGGGATAGCCGCTGGTTCGAGGTGCAATGCGATGTTTCTGACGAGGCACAGGTAAAGCAGGCCGTTGAAAAGGTTGTGGCGCAATTTGGTGCAGTGCATTACCTCGTTAACAATGCAGGCATCCAGCGTTATGGCACTGCTACCGATACCACGGTTGATGAGTGGGACAGGGTGATGAACGTGAACTTAAAAAGTTATTTTCTTTGTGCCAAGCATATCATCCCGCTCATGCAAAAAGCAGGCGGTGGCGTGGTGGTGAATGTGGCCAGTGTCCAGGCTTTCGTTAGTCAGCGTAATGTGGCGGCATATACCACGGCAAAGACGGCCATTCTGGGCCTTACGCGCAGTATAGCCATTGACTTTGCGCCTATGGTACGTTGCGTGGCGGTTTGCCCCGGTACGATTGATACACCGATGGTGCGTAAGTCATTCTCCCTGTCGCCAGATCCGGATGCGGTATTGCAGGAGTGTATCGATATGCACCCTATCGGTCGCATAGGTACGCCGATGGACGTTGCCGAAGTGGTAAAATTTGTATGCGATGACAAGGCCGGATTTATTACCGGGCAATATATAAGGGTGGATGGCGGCCTCGGGATCACCATAAACGGAAGTAAAAAATGAGGTAAAAGGTAAAAGCTGAAAGGTAAAAGCGAGGAGTTAAAGCTTCTGATACCTTTCATCTTTAACCTTAAGCCTTTCACCTAAAGGAAAATGAAGATAACAGACATAAAAGCCACAACAGTTGCCATGCCGCTGGAAGCGCCCATCCGCCACTCTAACGGAGCGCATTGGGGCCGGTTTGTGCGCACTATTGTAGAAGTGGAAACCGACGAGGGCATAACCGGCCTCGGTGAAATGGGCGGCGGCGGCGAATCGGCAAAAGCGGCATTCGACGGGTTGAAGAAATACCTAATCGGCCATAACCCCATGCAGTTGGAAGAGATGTACTGGAAGATATGCAACCCAACAGCATCGCTCTACAATAACCGTTTGCAGTTGCATGCTGCTTTAGAGTTTGCCTGTATCGATATCGTCGGAAAGAAATTAGGCATTCGCGCATGCGACCTGCTGGGCGGATCGGTGCGCGACGAGGTAGAGTTTGCCTCGTACCTGTTTTTCCGCTATCCAAATGAAAAAACGGGGGAAGGCAGTGTAGAAACCGCTGGTGAAATGGTTGCCCATGCGCGTGAGTTGGTAAATAAGCACGGTTTCACCACGCATAAGCTCAAGGCTGGTGTATTTCATCCCGATCATGAGGTGGAAGTGTTTCGCGCGATTGCGGAGGCGTTCCCTCGCCACCGGGTACGCATTGACCCTAATGCGGCATGGAGCGTAGAGGATTCGATAAAGATCGCGAAGCAAATAGAAAACCTGAATAACGACTATTTTGAAGACCCGACCTGGGGACTGGAAGGTATGCGCCGTGTAAAAAACCGCATCAGCATACCTACATCCACCAATACGGTGGTGGTGAACTTTGAACAGCTGGCATCCTGTATACGCAATGAGGCCATCGATGTGATACTGCTGGATACGACCTTCTGGGGTGGATTACGGCAGGCATGGAAAGCCGGTGTGATCTGCGAAAAATTCCAGATCGGTGTTGCGGTGCATAGTTCAGGCGAGTTGGGGATACAACTGGCAACCATGCTGCACCTTGGTGCCGCTACGCCAAACCTGTCGTTCGCGGCAGATGCGCATTACCATCACCTGACCGACGACATTATTAAAGGCGGCCTGATGAAGTACGAAAACGGCAAAATAAAAGTACCAACCGGCCCAGGTTTAGGTGTTGAACTGGACAGGGCCAAGCTAAACCAATACGCCGAATATTACAACGAAGTAGGCGGCTACCCTTACGACCGTGACCCCG
>JBQCIS010000243.1:0-5564 GCA_051953515.1 Mucilaginibacter sp. | reverse complement strand
CATTCCGCGCGGTGCACGGTAATGCGGATGCGCGGCGTATTTCTCAATAAATTCCGAATGCTTCATCGCTATTTAAATTGATGTTATGTTTTTGGGCGGTGGTGTTGGCCGTTGCCAGTAATTCTCCGCTGATCACTAACTGATAGATTTGATTGATATCTGACGCGAATACCCTATCGTCTTTTACAAAGGGCACATGCTGACGGATCAGATCATGGCATGCCTCAATAACAGGTGTCGATTTCAATGGCCTGCGAAAATCTATTGCCTGCGCGGCATACAAAAGCTCAATGGCCTGTATGTATTCCAGGTTATCTATCACCTGGTGCAGTTTACGCCCGCTGATAGACCCCATTGATACATGGTCTTCCTGCCCGAGCGAGGTGGGCACGCTATCCGCACTTGCCGGGAAACAAAGCGTTTTGTTTTCGGTAACCAAAGCCGCGGTGGTGTATTGCGGGATCATCAGGCCTGAATTTAAACCGGGATGCTCCGTCAGCATTTTTGGCAATCCGTACCGGCCTTCGCTCATAAGATAGCATCGGCGGTCGGCAATATTGCCTAATTCTGCGGCGGCTATAGTGGCATAATCCAACGGCAAAGCCATTGGCTGACCGTGAAAATTTCCGCCACTAATGGTGTCCTCCGCGCTTAAAACTATGGGGTTATCAGTTACTGAATTAAGCTCGATTTCCGTCAGCTCCTTTAAATGCAGCCACGCATTTCGCGAAGCACCATGTACCTGCGGCATACAGCGCAGCGAATAAGGGTCTTGCACACGGTCACAGTTCACATGGGAATTGCATATTTCCGAATCATTTAATAAGGTAGACAACCGGAATGCCACGAGTTTGCTGCCCCTATACGGACGGATACTGTGCAAACGCGCGTCAAAGGGCCTTGCCGAACCCATCAAACCTTCCAGCGACATGGCACCGATAAGGTCTGCCATCTCCAGTGCATGATGTAAACGTTGCACTGCTTTTACCGCGAATGATAAGATAAACTGAGTACCGTTAATGAGCGCCAGACCTTCTTTCGGGCCAAGCGTTAACGGAGCAAGACCGTATTGCTTTAATATTTTTAAGGATGGATGCCTTTCGCCATTTAGAAATACTTCGCCTAAACCTATAAGGGGTAAGAATAAATGTGCTAAAGGGGCGAGATCACCTGAAGCCCCAACCGAGCCTTTCTCCGGAACAACGGGGATAACATCGTTATCAATGTGCCAAATGATACGCTCAAGGGTCGATAATGCAATACCCGAATACCCCTGTGCCAACGCTTGTACTTTAGTAATAAGCATTAGCTTGGCAATTTCCTGCGGGATGGGTTTGCCAACACCCACACTATGGCTTTTTAGCAGGTTGCTTTGCAACAGGCTGGTATCATCTTCATCAATACGGGTATCACACAAAGGGCCAAAACCAGTATTGATACCATAAACCGGATGATGCGAGTGAGCGATCTTTTCAACTTCGCCGAAGGATGCTTTAACACGTGCGGCGGTTGCGGCATTAATAACGCCTTTTACTTTGCCTGCAGCTACATCCAAGCAAGTGCCTATGGTTAAATGGTCGTCGGCATAATTAAATTCTCTTTTCATACGCCCTCTGTCTTTAAATTTACGGCCAGCTTTTCGCTGATCCTTTCTGCCAGGTTTGCCGGGCGGAAGGTGTCTTCAAGCGCGGTAATTGCCGGAAGCAGGTCATGGCAGCGCGGCTCACCGGCTACTAATTCTTCCATCGCTTTACTTACCGCGTCCCATAGGGGCATTACCTGCTGCAGCAAAGCCTTTCCGCTTTCTGTTAGCTGTACCAGTTGCCGGCGGCCATCGTCTGTACAGGTAGCAGTTGTTACCAGGCCTTTCTTTTTCAAATTAGTAATGAGCTGGCTTGACGCCGGGTGCGAAACGCCGGTTTTTTCGCTGAGCTCTTTTATCGATAATGAATCATTCCTTGATAACAGGTAAAATGCCGGGAACCAGCTGGCGTCAAATTCTATACCTGCCTGTTGGTATGCACGATTAATTTCTGACAAAAACGTCTCGCTTAACCTCCGTAAACGACTGCCCAAAACAAGATAGCCAAGACTTTGATATAAATTCATGATGCAATTTATATAAGTACTTATACAATTGCAAAAAGTATTGATAATTTTTGGAAAAACACTGGAAAGAATCAGATGCAGGGTAATTTGAATGCAGCAGGTGGTGTCTTTACCAGGCCGGCTTTCGGACCAGATATTGCCGCCATGTGCTTAGATGATCTGCGTGAAATGGCCAGACCTAACCTAAAAGTTTGCTCGCCTGCAGTACCGGAGCGCCTGGCTTCGGTAAATATGTCGAATTACTTTATATTTCACGGTAACCCCGACTGCCCTTTATACGTACTCATCGATACAATTATAATATTAGCCGATACACGCTTTTTATTTATGTTTGGCGTTATAATTTGCATATTTACGCCTGACCCTCAAACCACTATTAATTAATTATTTATTTGTTGCCAAATAATAAGTTGGCAAAAGCTGTGTTTTGTAATTTGTATAACAATTTATATATATGAGAAAAAGATACGCGGTAAGATATCTGTTGCTGATTTCGTTTGCGTTTTTAGTAGTAGCCATTACATCATGCAAAAAGGACCATAATGCTATTAATACTAATACATCAACTACCACCAATGCCACACCAGCACATATAGGTTTGTATGAGACTGATTCGTCTGTTTATAAACTGATATATCTTGATGTATCAAAAGTAGGCACGCAAACCATAAACGACGGAATGATATTTGACACCGGTTCAGGCGGTATGGTGCTTGACGCACAAGGCACGCTCCCTAAGTCAATGATCACCAGCACCGGCTTTAATTTCACCGGCGACTCTGTTGTTTACAACGGCATTACCATTACCAAAGATACAGCAAGTATTCAGTATGGCGACGACGCTGCCTCTCAAGCCACCGTTTACGGCAATCTTGCCTATGCAGATGTTACATTAGATGCCGAGGGCGGCAACGTGGTGATCAAACGCCTTCCATTCTTACTGTATTACAAGGCAGTTGATGCCAAAGGCAAAGTACAGGCCGCACATGATTTTGATGTATTTGGCGTAAATGAAGAATACGACGTTAAGTTTGAAAATGGAACAAAATATATTACCAGTCCGCTGAGTTATTACACACCAGGTACAGGACTTGATAAAGGCTTTAAAATAGCCGCTTTGGGCACAAGCAATTTCTCACTTGCCGGCACGTATGTAAAAAATGTAGTAACGTTAGGCTTAACACCGGCCGATCTTCAATCATCGGGTTTTGTACTTAGCTCGCTTAATCCGTCGAGCTATGGGTATGAACCAATTATATCCGGAACTATTACCTATAAAAATAGCACCATTACTTCGCCCCTGCTTTTTGATTCGGGCACCGAACCCTATAATTATATTGAAGATTACAATGCCCCAACACACCTCGACAGCTTAAGCAACAATGCAAAAGTGACTGTTGCAACCAAATCTGGCTTTAATTATAATTTTACAGTGATAAACACCCCTCCGACAGGCGAATATTTAACCTATGTTGAGAATCCAAGAATCTCTACTACAGACGTTTCCATATTCAGTCTCGAGTATTTTCTGAATAACGAGTACCTGCTTGATTTCACTACCCATCAGTTGGGCCTGAAAAACAATTAGCGATCCCTAACAATTTATATATTGCCCGTGAAGCGAACAATGCTTCATGGGCTTTTTTATTTTTAACACTTTCCATTTAATCAATTTCATACCTCTCGCTTTGTTTCGTACTTTCGGTTTAAATAGTACTTGCAATCATCATACCTTTAACCCATGAGCCTGCCCAATATCAAAACGCCCGGTGTTTATATCGACAAAATAAAAGCCTTTTCGAACACTGTTGAACCTGTTGCTACCGCAGTTCCGGCATTTATAGGTTACACCCCACAGGCCAGCCACGATGGCAGATCATGTCTTAATACTGCTAAAAAAATATCTTCATTTGCCGAGTTTCAAGCCATCTACTGCTACCCAGATTCTGCGGCACCGGCAGATCCTGCAAAACAATATAATCCGCAGTATTACCTGGTACAACAACAGGCTAAGCAAGCAGAAGCCAGCGACATTGTTATAAACGGAACCTACTATGCAATTACGCCTGACCCGAACACTATATATTACCTCTATAACAGTATAAGATTGTTTTACCAGAATGGCGGGGCCGACGCTTATATTGTATCTGTGGGCACTTATGGCGCACCCTCTGGTATTCCGGCAGTTCCGGGTACTCCGGTTACCAACCCGAACGTAAGGCTTAATGACCTAAAGGGAGGACTGGCCTTACTGCTGAATGAACCGGAACCCACCATGTATATATGTCCTGATGCTACACTGCTTTCTGTAGCCGATAATGGCAACCTGATGCAGGAGATGATGATGCAGTGTGCGCAAATGCAAACCGCTGTATCTGTATTCGATGTAATAGGCGGCAAGAACCCTGACCCTGTCAAATACACCGATGATATTGCCACTTTCAGAAATAATACCGGCAGTAATGGGCTTAACTATGGTACAGCATACTATCCTTTTATCGGTACTACTGTTATGGGATACCATGATATTGATTATACCAATCTGTTTGGCGGCGATATCCGGCAGCTTGCGCCTGTTATTAACCCGGCAAGCAACCCCGACCCTATACTGACCGCCCTTTTAAATAACATCCAAAACAAGACCGGCAGCTTTACGGTTCAGCAGTACAATAATGAATTAATAAATGCGAGCAATGCTTATAAGGATATTATAAATGCTGTTTTGGCCGATGTTAATTTATTACCTCCAAGCGGCGCAATGGCCGGGGTAATGACAACTGTGGACAATACGAGGGGAGTATGGGAGGCACCGGCAAATGTTTCTATTACCGGGGTTGTTTCATTGCCTATAAAATTGTCAGAAAGCCAGCAGGCAAACCTGAATATGGACCCTGTCTCAGGAAAGTCCATTAATGCTATCAGGTCTTTTAATGGTATTGGGATATTGGTTTGGGGCGCCCGCACGCTTGATGGCAACAGCTACGACTGGAGGTATCTCTCCGTAAGACGAACCATGATCTTTTTAGAACAATCGTGCAAGGTCGCTCTGAAAGCTTATGTTTTTGAACCTAACGATAAAACTACATGGGAAGCTGTAAAGACCATGATCAATAATTTCTTAATCTCTATCTGGCAGCAAGGCGGGTTACAAGGAGCTGCTGCGCCGGATGCATTTTCGGTTGATTGCGGACTTGGAACAACCATGACGACGGACGATATTTTAAATGGCTTTATGAATGTAATCATAAAAGTAGCCGTCATTCGCCCGGCAGAGTTTATGGTGATTACATTGCAGCAACAGATGGCTGCATCCAGCTAACTCCGGCGTAAAACTTTATTTAAGTTTTATTGCCTGTAAATTTGCAATGCGGCCATATATTAATATGTTTGTACATACTATATCCGTTGCACCCGTTTTGTAACCGGCTTAACAAAGCCTTACATAACATTATAAT
>JBQCIS010000242.1:0-6031 GCA_051953515.1 Mucilaginibacter sp. | reverse complement strand
GAAAAAATATAAAAAAAAGGCATATCGACCCTTGATGCCATTATTTTAATCGCTTCATTGTAATAATCCATAGTACAGCAGCCATGAATACTTACAATTCCGGGGGATTTATAGTCACCGCGACGAACATGTATACTAATCGAGTTTCCGGTTTTTATTTCAGATAGTAATACCGCGTTATCAACAGATGGACCCATCTTGATTTCGAGTTCTTTTCTGATCTGTCCAGCAGAGGAGATAAAATAATCTTCACATTGCCAATAGCCTTCAAGTGCAGCGTTAGGCCCAGCATTAAGATATGACGGATCGAAAGCTATATTCTCTTCCCGCATATAACAAGCACTGGTATTCAAGAATATCTTTTTCAACCTGTTAAACCGCGAGTAACTTTTTTGCTTTAACAGGTCAAATTCGTTTAAAGACGCGAATTGTGCACTTATAGCAAATTTATCAAGCGCATATTGCCGCAATGTGCTGTTTTTAAAAAAAGAAATATCAAGTTTTAAGTTCGTATTGTTTTTCAGCGCCAAATGCCTGCCAAAAGCATACTGAAATAATTGGTTACCCAAACCGCCTTGTAACTTAACGATTATCGCCAACGTATTTTTTACAAACGTTTAGTATGAAACGGACCCGAAGGTTTGTAATCAGCCATTTTGAGCCACGATATCCGTCTTTCTGTATTGAAATAATAATTTATAAAGGCTATTAAAGATCGGTTTCAAGATGTGCAATAATCAATTTCGCCTGTTCAAGATCGTGCTTCCACCATTCTGACAAGAGAATTCGTTGTATTTTGCTATCGTCAAATCGATATCTTAATACCCTTGCCGGCGAGCCGGCTACAATCGCAAATGGGGGCACATCGGTATTCACAAATGAATTTGCACCAACAACTGAACCTGTGCCAATGCGTACACCTCTTTTTATGGTCGAATTCACTCCTATCCAAACGTCATGTTCGATGATACATGTATCGCGGGTTAGTATTTCATATACCTTTTCCTGTTCAAGAAGAAGCGTATTTGTCGAAATTTTATCCAATGGATGTTCACCCTGCCCTATGTTTACGTTACTCGCTATGGAATTATATCTGCCGATCGTTGACCTGGAAATTAAAGTATTAAAACCCACATAAGAATAACTGCCTATACTGCTCCTATTACAAATATGGGAGCCATACATTATAGTAATATTGCCGCCCTTAATAGCCTCAAACGCTACTTTATGTGATTGGATGGAGTTTGAGGTAACCTCGTTAAACCTGCGCAGCTTATCTTCTTCACTTTGCTGCTTTAATACGATTTTCAAAGCTTTTATAAGGGACCTAATCTTATTCATTAATCTTACGCCACTCTGGTGTAAAGAAAAACAACCCGACCGATTTGGGTAAACTTCTGGTTGTTAGCTCTCCCCCATCTATAATCTCAAACGAAACGCAATCTTCCAAATAATCATATATGTCAGTACTTGATGTATCACCGGCATATAAACTCAAACAGTAGGTGCCCGGGTAAAGACGAATGTCGTTCATGGTAACTTGGAATAATCCGGTACTATTTGGCACCAGCTTTACAACAAAACCTGAATCTGTATCTATCATATTAGCCAACTTGATACCGTCTATCGTTTTCAACTCAACAGATGTCCGTACAAGTGTTTGTTCTGAATCATTCAACTGTAGATGAAAAAACACCGAAATATCGTCGCCAATAGAAAAAATGCGGGTGTTTTTTGTAACGCCTTCTTTTCTTAAATAAACATCAATAAATCTTACCATTCCGTTACCCAACCTTGGTTGGATGTCTCCCTGCAAAGCCACATATGCTTCGGTAGAAACATCAGACTTTAAATATTCATCTACAATTTTATGCGTCGGCCCTTGCATGTGCACAAGCCCGTTTTTTAACAATATGGAGTTGTTACACAACTGACTCACCGCCGCCATACTGTGGCTTACAAATAGCACTGTCCTACCTTCACCCTTGCTCACCTCCCCCATTTTCCCTAAGCACTTTTTCTGAAACTCTACGTCACCCACCGCCAATACCTCATCTACGATCAGTATCTCTGATTCCAGGTGGGCTGCTACAGCAAACGCCAGCCTTACATACATACCGGAAGAGTAGCGCTTCACCGGTGTATCTATATAACGTTCGACACCGGAAAAATCCACAATTTCATCAAATTTCCGCCTGATTTCAGCCTTCCGCATGCCCAATATTGCTCCGTTCAGGAATATATTCTCGCGGCCTGTTAATTCCGGATGAAACCCCGTACCTACTTCGAGCAAACTGGCAATACGGCCTTTTATTTTAACCGAACCAGTTGTGGGTGAGGTAACCCGGCTTAATATCTTTAATAAAGTGCTTTTACCTGCGCCGTTTCGACCTATTATTCCTACGGTTTCGCCCTGTTCAATTTCCAGATTAATATCTTTTAAACTCCATACAATATCTCCAATTCCTTTTCTGGTGCGGTCATTCTCTTCACCAATTTTCAGGAAAGGATCCTCTTTACCACGTAAACGTGCCCAATACCTTTCGAAATCGCGACTAATAGTACCTGTGCCAAAATCACCTAACTGATAGGCCTTTGATATTCCCTCAACTTTTATCGCAAATGCAGTCATTACTCTGTATCAAGCCATAATAAGGCATAGCTTCGCCCCGTCAGTCACATGGACATTTTTCAAAACATTGATTATTAGGGCCATCGAATTACTATCACATAATTCTTCAATCGCCGTTAAAATAACTAAAAATGTATTCGAACGGTATAAAAAAAACTTTTAGTACATATCACCCCGGAAGCATTGCTATTAAAGCATTCCATGACCCAAGTTTGCTAAGCTTGAATGGAATAACCGAGCTACAATAATTAAAGCCTGCGCAAAGTATGACAAAAAAATTTAGCGGTTATACGGCTGTGCTACATTTGAGGTTACCGCTTTCGCACCAACTGGTCTTCGTTATAAGTATGTCACTTTTGACGAGCTTTTTCGGTAGAATACTCAAAATTGAGTCAAAGTGAATTGCTTTAAATCGAATGTTTCCCCTTATATAATTTAAATATTAGCGACCAGTATATTAATTAAAAATCCATTTACCTTGCGTTGAAGCTTTAAGATTAAGAAAGAGAAAACTTTTTCATGAAAAAATTATAATCCATTTTATTAAAGGATTAACCATCAAATGTTACCCGAGGAGTTAAAGATGCTCAATGGGCGGCAGTAATTTATTACTCAACGCAAAATTGATTGATATTCTTTTAATCTGTGCAGGGTTAATTATTTCATAGCAATAGCAACAGGCTGCAATCATTGTTTTTTTTGAGCAATCAGGCAATGAAGCAAACGTTTGCGCTAAAAAGTAAAAAAAAGGCCGGCTATTAATTTAAACATGGGGCTTTTTAACAACCATTCCAATATCTAATAATCATCAAGACCGTCATGTTATATTTTTTGTTAAAAAAAATATAACATTTATCATAAAGTATAAAAATATGTGCTAATAAAGGAACGCACAAACACAAACGTTTGCGTAATCAAAAAGGCATAACCTTCTCTGTTTTTGCAATAATTTCATTACTCAATTTTAACTCCAAATTTAATATTGTTTTTAAAGAGTGTTGCAAAATAGCCAAATAGAGAATGAAAATGCACTTTTAGCGCAAATAGCCGCCGGTGATCAAAAATCATTCGCTATCATTTTCGCGTATTACTCAAAAACCATATATCCTTTTGCCTTAAAGCTCACACGGTCGGATGAGCTTGCGGAAGAAATATTACAGGATGTTTTCCTAAAGATTTGGATTAACCGGGAGAACCTCATAAATATTGAAAATTTTGGAGCATATCTGAACCGTATTACCCGAAACCATTCCTATAATATCATGAAACGGATAGCTCATGAGGCTTTGATCGTATTTGAGGTGAGCAAACAAATGTCGGAAGGGGTGAACAATACTGAAAATGATATTGTCTACAAGGATGTTCAGGGAACTTTAAATAATGCCCTTAGCCATCTTACGCCACAGCAAAAGCTCATTTTTACTTTATGTAATAGGGATGGGTTAAAGTACAGTGAAGTTGCCAATCAACTAAATATCTCTCCTTCCACAGTTCACACGCACATGAAACTGGCTCTGAAGCTTATTAGAAAGCATCTGATACAGATTAACATCCTGCTATTTTTCTTATATTCTGTTTTCAAAAAATAAATATATAATTGATTATCAGATATTTATATCTTTTATTAAAAAAACTTACATTTCAGCTCCCCATTACTTCCTTTTCAACTGTCAGTGTAAATAAAAGGCAAAATAAAACCCGCCTTTTATTAATATGAATAACAAAGAGCTTGGTGAACTATTTGACCGGTATATAAACGGAAAATCCTCAGAAGAGGAAACCAACGAACTTTTCAGGTATGTTAATGATCCCGGAAACGCCGACCAGATTACTGAAATAATTGGAGACAGGCTAAATTCCGAAGCGCAATATGATTCGCTACCAGTATACAAGCAACATTATATACTTTCTCACATTTTTAACCACGAAACAAAAGTAGTTAAGCAAACCAGGATAAGGTGGTTAAAATGGGTAAAAGCGGCAGCAGCTGCATTAATACTTTTTTTTATAGGCATCCATGTTCTCACAAGAAATAAGCCGGATGTCAGTCCATTCATCTCTAAAACCAAAACCTATAAGCAAGATGTGCTGCCCGGGGGCAATAATGCCACGTTGACACTAAGCAACGGTTCGCGAATAGTACTGAGTAGTGCAAAGAATGGTGTACTTGCCCAACAAGGCAACGCAAACGTTGTAAAGCTCACCGATGGCAAGATAGCTTATAATGCAGCAATTACCGGTGCAACAAACATTGAGTACAACACCATGACAACTCCCCGGGGCGGTGAATATGATCTGACATTGTCCGATGGTACCAGAGTATGGCTAAATGCAGCATCATCCATTACCTATCCAACAGTTTTTTCCGGAAAAGAGCGCAAAGTAAACATTACCGGGGAGGCTTACTTTGAAGTGGCCAAAAATAAAAATATGCCTTTTACAGTAAATGTAAACGGCCGCGAAGATGTACAGGTTTTGGGCACCCATTTTAATATAATGGCGTACCAAGATGAACCGCTTATTAAAACAACTTTATTGGAAGGATCTGTAAAAATTGTAAAAGATAAGGCTACTGAATTTTTAAAGCCTGGTCAGCAAGCACAGCTTACAGTTAATGGAGAACTTTCAGTTATTGATGATGCTGATATTAATGCGGCCGTAGCCTGGAAGAACGGACAAACATTATTTGTAAATGAAGACATAAGAAGCATTATGCGGCAGGTTTCCAGGTGGTATAATATAGATGTGGAATATAAGGGAGAAATGCCAACACGGTTATTTACAGGTGGTATTTCCAGGGAATCAAATTTATCAGAGCTCCTTAAGGTACTCGAGCTAAGCAAAATACATTTCAGAATAGAGGATTCGAAAATAATTGTAACACCTTAATCACAATGCAAACAAACACGATCTGATCACTTTAAACCCCAATTTATGAAGAAAGAAATACACTAACTCATCTTCAGGTTACTGTGAAAAAAACCGGCAGTGCTACGAACACCGCCGGGGAAATAGCAGGCTAACCTTCCGTTTTTAACACGGTAAAAATCCGTTTTGAGATCATTTATCAAGTTAACCTAACTTTCAAAAGTATGAATTTTTATACTCGTTTTAAACCCACGGTCAAAAAGCGTGGGCGGCTCATTAGAATTTACATGATTATGAAACTTGTAATTTTTATTATGATACTGGCTTGTTTACAAGCATCGGCCACAGGATATGCACAGCAAGTAACCCTTTCAGAAAAAAACGTTTCGTTGAAAAAGGTTTTCAGTGTCATCCAAAAGCAAACCGATTACATTGTATGGTATGAGAGTAGCTTATTGCAAGGCACCCATAAAGTTGATGTTTCGTTAGATCATGCAACATTGCAACAGGCACTTGCTATATGCTTTAAAG
>JBQCIS010000241.1:0-2679 GCA_051953515.1 Mucilaginibacter sp. | reverse complement strand
CTCATCGGCGGGTTGCAGTTCCATACAATACCCCATTTTGTTTAACGATGGCGTGTATAAACCTTCCGCATCCCGATAAACCGTCAATCGTAACCGCCCATGCTTGGCTTTATTGCGCGATGCCAGCTCTTCAGCCTTGTCCTTTAAAAACCAGGTGTCGGTTTGCGAGTAGCCGTCAATTTTCAATGCTTTCATTCCGCGTTGCAGGCGGTCGGCGTGCATATCGGCAAATTTCAGGTTGCCCTTCATCATGCGCATGCTTTCAAATAGCCCATCACCATACCTGAAGGCACGGTTCTTATTGCTTAGCATTTTAGCGCCGTCTGGCACAATCTCGCCGTTAAAGTTGATGAATAGCATTTTTTAGAAATGAGATATTAGATGTGAGATTTGAGATTGCAAAGTTAGCTATTTTAAGATTTGCTCGGTCGATATGATCTTCAATTCTGTCTCATATCTCAAATCTCATACCTCAAATCTACAGCTTCGCATATTTACGCCATTTTTCCAGCACCTGCTCAAAATCCTGCGGCAATGCAGCCTCAAAATGCAGTCGCTTTCTTAAGGTGGGATGCACAAAACCCAGCGTTTGTGCGTGCAGTGCCTGCCGTGGCATAATCTCGAAGCAATTATCCACAAACTGCTTGTATTTGGTAAATACCGTTCCCTTCAGGATCTTATCGCCGCCATACATCGCGTCGCTAAACAACGGGTGACCGATATGCTTCAGATGCGCGCGGATCTGGTGCGTGCGGCCGGTTTCCAGTTGGCATTCTATCAGCGTAACATAGTTCATCCGCTCCAGTACCTTATAGTGGGTAACACTCCATTTGCCTTTTTCCGGGTCGTCATAAACCGACATTACCCGTCTGTCGGCAACGCTGCGGCCGATATACCCTGTAACCGTTCCGTCCTTCTCCAAATCGCCCCAAACCAATGCCAGGTACTTACGGGTGATGGTATGTTCATAAAACTGCCGTGCCAGCCAGGTCATGGCACGTTCGTTTTTGCTAATGAGCAGCAGCCCGGAAGTATCTTTATCTATCCGGTGCACCAAACCGGGCCGGCCGTCATTACCGGGCAGTGTAGGCAATTGCTGAAAGTGATATACCAGCGCATTTACGAGTGTGCCTGTGTAATTATTATACCCCGGGTGCACCACCATCCCCGCCGGCTTATTGATCACCAGCAGATCGTCGTCCTCATAAACAATATCAATCGGTATATCTTCAGGATAAACTTCGGTATCGCGGGGCGGATGCGGCAATACAACCGATATCACATCCAGCGGTTTTACTTTGTAGCTTGATTTGATGGGCTTGTCGTTAACCAGCACATTACCAAGCTCTATGGCGTTCTGTATGCGGTTGCGCGATGCATTTTCCACGCGGTGCATCAGGAATTTATCGATACGCAACAGCGACTGGCCTTTATCAACCACAATGCGCAGGTGTTCGTACAGGTCTTGTTCTTCCTGCTCTATTAGTTCGGTTTCTTCAGCCATGGCTGCAAAAATAATTGTTTTTGCGTACTATTGCCTATGCATGGTATTTCAATTTAATTTATATTAACTAATTAATTTAAAACCAATTATGAAAAAACTTTACCCCTTATTTATCGTACTCGCACTAATATTTGCATCTGTAAATGCTTCTGCCCAAAGCGGAATCTCCGATCTTCTGCAAACTTCGCCCGGTAATGCTACCAAACTGATCGACGCTTATGGGCAACCCTTATTTAAAGGAATTGGCGTAGGCATGAATAGTAACTGGACCAATACTGCCAAGCCCCTGAAATTGCTGCATTTCGAACTTAAGGTAGCCGCATCGGCAGCATTTACGCCAACATCTGATAAATCTTTTAATGTAACACAGATTGGCCTCAGCAACAATGTAAGACTTGATCCGTCAAGCCAGTCGCCTATTGCGCCTACCATTGGCGGCGAAAGAAGTACCAACGGCCCGCAACTAGGTATTTATGACAACAACAACCGCAAGCTGGGCGATTTCACCATGCCATCGGGTAAATTGCCGGTTATTCCTGCGCCACAATTGCAATTAACCGTTGGTTTAATCCATAACACTGATTTTACCATACGTGCAATTCCAACTATTAAGGTAAGCAATGATGTAGGTTCAGTTTCAATGATCGGTTTCGGGGTAAAACACAGTATCAGCCAATACCTGTTTGGCCCGGCGGCAAAGGTGATGCCGTTTGACCTATCGGTAATGTTAGGTTGGAGCCGCCTGAATTTGAATTATAACCTCAACGTTCAGCCGTCGCAAAATTCGGATGGTGTTGGCACCGCACAACACGATCCCAGCGATCCAAATAAAAATACCGACTTCAGCACCCAGCATACCGATGCGCACTTTACCAGCTTTATGGGCGAGGCTATCATTTCTAAAAAGCTGCTGTTCTTTACGCCATTCCTGGCCGTTGGGTACAATACGGCTTCAACCAATTTTAACATCGTAGGCAACTATCCTATTACTACCGGCACCAACCTTACCGGTACACAAGACTATTATACTGTATTTAGCAACCCGGTGAGCCTGCACGAAACCAGTATCAGCGGCATGCGTGCCGATATAGGCTTCCAGTTAAATCTTGGTATCCGTATATTTGCTTCAGCCACATTAGCCCAGTACAAATCAGTAAATGGCGGCATTGGCTTCG
>JBQCIS010000240.1:0-4936 GCA_051953515.1 Mucilaginibacter sp. | reverse complement strand
ATTCATATTTGATAAAGTGACAGGATTTGCCGGCACAATCACTATCGGTTATCGCTACCAGCCTGCCGATCATAAGCTAAACTTCAGAATAGGCTTTGTACCCATCTTCTACGACCAGGGCATTATATGGGCCGGTGGCGTAAGTGTTGGCTACAATTTAAAATAAGACTTTAAATTAAGCTCCTGAAAAAGTTCAGGAGCTTTTTTATTTTAGCAGGATATTTTTTCCCTGATGAAATTAAAAACCATTATTACGTTCGCCCTGCTTCTTGTTTCAGCCAGCACGTTTGCACAGAAAACATATACCAATGAAATAGGCGCACAAACTGATAACGACTCTTATCTGCTGCAAGGCTCAGACAGGTACTATACTGATGGTTATTATATGTATTACCGTCATGCGTTATCAACGGGCAATTCGCCATCACTGCAGAACAAGGTTTTAGGCTTTGAATTCGGGCAAAAGATATTCAACCCGCAATCAGGAAGTATTGCGGATATACAGGGTGCAGATCATCCAGACCTGGTCGACAGGCCTTTTGCTGCCTACCTCTATGTAGGTTCGACACTGAATTTACTATACAAAAATGAGAGCAGCCTGAAGCTCAGTGCGCAGATTGGCGTGGTTGGCCCGGCAGCGCTCGGTAAACAGATACAGGACTGGGTACATGACAATTTTGGTTTTTACCATCCAAGCGGCTGGGAGTACCAGATAAATAACGACGCCGAACTTAATCTTTCTGCCGAATATAAACGATTACTGGCAAGGACTGAATCGCTTGACGTTTCGCTGGATGCTTACGGCAATCTGGGCAATGGCTTCTCAGGAGCAGGAATTGGCCCAATTTTCCGTCTGGGTAATTTCAACCAGTTATTCAACTCCGTTACCACGCAAAGTACCGTTACCCAAAACACTTCGGTGGCACCGCTGCATAAAAACGAGATCTTCTTTTATTATAAACCGATGCTTAACTACGTGGCCTATGATGCTACTATACAAGGCAGCCTGTTTAAAAAACGCTCGCCAAACAGCATGGAGATTACGCTTGATAAAGAACCCTTTATTTTCAGCAACCAGTTAGGTGTAGCATTCACCGCCAACAGGTTTGAGTTTGACATAGCCGCCATTTTCCAAACCAAAACTGATAAAGAAATGCAACTATCCGAACAGTGGGGAACTATTACGGGATTGTACCGCTTTAAATAGTTTACAGACCATAGTCAATAGACTATGGCAGCTGCAAATGTTTAATGGTATCAAACAAACTTTGGCTATCGACTATGGTCACCAATCATGGCTATAGCCTATGGACTAATAATCGCTCACCCCTTTGCGGCCTTCTTTTTTAAGGGAATTTAGCCGCTTTTGTTCAAGGCGTGCTGCTTTGGCGGCCTTGCTTACTTTAGTGGGTTTACGCACTTTGGGTTTCTTCAACGCGCTAATGAGCAGGTTGATAAGCCTGTCGAGGGCTTTTTCCTTATTGAGATACTGGCTGCGCTCTTCATCGCATATTACCTGTATATAGCCATCTTTATTAAAGCGCGACTGTAGTTTTTCATTCAGCGCCAACTTTTCTTCGTCGGTAAATAAGCCCGAATCATTAACCGCGAAAAGCAGTTCCACCTTACTCGAAACCTTGTTTACATTCTGGCCGCCCTTACCCCCGCTGCGCGAGGCTTTATAAATCACCTCTTTCTGAAGGGCTTCTTTATTTATTTGCATTTTTCAAATTTAATGAATGATAACCATTTGCCGCTGCTTCATATTGTTGTTGCAGCGCTAATCATATAAAATTGCTAACTTGGTGGCTCTATGAATACAAACATTGTAGTAGCGATAGACGGCTATTCATCATGCGGGAAAAGCACTATTGCTAAAGCCATAGCCAAAGAGCTTCATTTCATCTATGTGGATAGTGGCGCAATGTACCGCGCGGTAGCATTGTATTTTATCCGCAACAATGTTGACATTAACAACGAACAAGCGATAGCCGAAGCGCTAAAAAACATCCATCTTAATTTCCATTCGAAAGATTACACAACACATATCACGCTGAATGGCGAAGAAGTTTCAGATGAGATACGCCAGATGCCGGTTTCTGAAAAAGTAAGTACAGTAGCCGCTATTCATGCCGTACGGGTTGAGATGGTGAAGCAGCAGCAAAGAATGGGTAAATCGAAAAATATAGTGATGGATGGCCGCGATATTGGCACAGCTGTTTTCCCTAATGCGCAGGTAAAATTCTTTATGACAGCCGACCCAAAGATACGCGCCGAACGACGCTACAAAGAGCTACTGTCTACAAACCCTAATATCACCCTTGAAGAAGTATTTGAAAACCTTGCCCATCGCGATTACCAGGACACCACGCGTAAAGAAAGTCCGCTGGTGCGCGCAGAAGATGCCATTATATTGGACAATACTGATCTAACGCAGAAAGAGCAGTTACTGTTCGCGCTTAGCAGGATTGAGCCATTTTTGAACCAGAATTAACGGGAGATTTTGAGGATACTGTCTGAACCCGAATTGTAAGGAATTTAAATAAAACGCAGAATGCTAATAGAACAAAATCCGTATTCTGAACATTCTTTAAATTCCTTAAAATTCGAGTTCAGACAATAATAATCAGCCAATAAATTTCTCCGCTTTCACCCCAAACTTATTCAAAAAGTCAACCCCTTCATCGCTGGGCAGGCCCTTATATTCAGCATAGGAGCTCTTAAAATACACCTGTTTAATCCCCGCCGAAAAGATAAGCCTCGCACACGGCAAACATGGCGACAACGTAGTGTACATCACCGCGCCTTCCAGCTTAGCGCCATTTTTTACTGCGTACAGGATCGCATTCTCCTCTGCATGTAAGGCGAGTGAACAACTATTTCGTGCATCACGGGGGCAGCCGGTTTCGGGCCATTCTTCGTCGCAATTATGCGTGCCCGACGGCGGACCGTTATAGCCAATAGAAATGATCCGTGTATCACGTACCAGCACAGCGCCTACATGTGCCTTAATGCAATGCGACCGCTGCGCCAGATCGGCAGCAAGGTTCATGAATATATGATCGAAACTGGGTTTTGTATTATTCATTAGTTCATTAGTAATTTATTTATAAAAAGACAATGGTTCAATAGTACACTGGCCTTAACTTTTCACCAATGAACTAATGAACCATTGAACAAATAAACAAAAAAATATTAATGTCCGCCTGAAGCTTCTACATGGTCAAGGTCGATACCTTGGTTGATGAGTTCGCGGCTTACTTTCCATGCAAAGAATATAAGGTATAAGAAACCCAATATTGGCACAATGTATGAAAAGTGGATACCGCTCATGCCAGGTATCAGGTTATTACTTCCGTCTGCTATTTTACCTTGTAGTGGCGGTATAACAGAACCGCCCAATATCATCATGATCAGGAATGCCGAACCCTGGCTGGTATATTTTCCCAAACCTGTAATGGCCAATGAGAAAATTGAAGGCCACATGATTGAACAACATAAACCGCCGCCAATAAAAGAGAAGGTAGCAACCGAACCTTTTGTAAATAATCCAACCAGCATAAAGATTACGCCAAGTCCGCCTAACACTGATAGTGTATGCACTGGCTTTTGTTTACCGAGGAAGAATGCAACTATCATTATAGCCACGCAAACTGAATAAATATATAACTTGCTCACATCAACTCCGGTTAAGGCATTAGCTATTAATACCAAAGCGAATGCTACAAAAGGCACCAATACATACAGGATGTATTTTGTATTTTTTGACAGGTTGAACGCACCGATAGAACCAGCAAAACGGCCTATCATCAGACTGCCCCAATACAAAGAGATATATGGTGCGATATCAGATTCTTTGAATGAACCAAAGTCCGGGGTCTTCAATAAAGATCCCATATTACTTTGGATGGTAACTTCCGTACCCACGTAGGTAAATATGGCCAGCATACCCAAAATTAACTGCGGATACTGCATGGCTCCCCAACCCTGGTGTCCCTTGGCCACAAACATGGATGCCACAAGCGTGAACACTATAATTGCAAGTGAAGCATAAACAAAGTACTGGCTCGGAATACCTGTTTTCAGGCTGATAGGATCAGCGCCCAAAATCATCAGGAACGCCAGAAACATGATAAATAAAGGAGTATTTGCTTTTGTGCTGGCTTCTATCTGTTCGTCGCTGGTAACTTTTGGTAGTTTCGAAATCCAGAAGAATATTGCTACGGCTATAAAAAGACCTGCCAATATATAATACAGGTTATCAACCGATGATATTTTAACGTCGGCAGCAGCTACTTTAGCTTTGGCCGAACCAAAAAGCACTATACCAACAACAATAGGGCCTAATAAAGCGCCGATATTGTTAACACTACCCGCAAAATTTAAACGGTTTGAGCCCGTTTCGGGTGGGCCAAGCGCTACCACAAAAGGGTTTGCAGCAGTTTGTTGTAATGAGAACCCAACAGCTATAATGAAGAACACTGTCAATATTAAGCCAAAAGAACCGGATGCTACAGCCGGGATCATACCTAAAGCACCTATTGCAGAAATGATAAGGCCGAGTATAATACCCGATTTGTATCCTATTTTATTTAAGATATCAACCTTGCTGAATTGCGATGCAAAATAAAGTATCAGTGAACCTATAAAATATCCACCATAAAAAGTAAAGTCAATCAATTGCGACTCGAATTGAGTTAAATGAAAATGCTCTTTGCAAAAGGGTATAAAAACACCGTTTGATGCCGCTAAAAATCCCCAGAAGAAGAAAACGATGATCAGCGTATATAATGCCGATCCATAACTTTTTGCTTTGTCTTGTGCCATTGTTTAATTAGGTTCTACTACAACGTTGTATTGGGGCACTAACATAAATCAATTTTTGCTAAAATTGGCATAGTTTTTAAATAAATAATCGGGTTACAGTTAGTTTCTT
>JBQCIS010000239.1:0-10335 GCA_051953515.1 Mucilaginibacter sp. | reverse complement strand
AAATAGAAAGCCAATACGAGTTATTGAGCCAGCAAGGATTCCGCACGCTTGGCATTGCCTATAAACCGGCAGAAAGTTCATCCTTCAATAAAGACGATGAGAAAGATATGTTTTTTTTGGGGTTCGTATCGCTTTTTGACCCGCCGAAGGTAAATATAATGAACACTATTAACCAAATGCATGGATTGGGCATCAGGTTAAAGATTATTACTGGCGATAATGCCCTTGTTGCCGCAAGTCTGGCATCGCAGCTTGGCATTGCAACTCCCAAAATATTGACGGGTCCGGAAATGCAGCATATGACAAATGCCGCTTTGCTGCACCACGCACCGCTAACGAATATATTTGCAGAAGTAGAACCTAATCAGAAGGAACGCATTATCCTTATCTTAAAAAAAGCAGGCTATGTAGTAGGATTTATGGGCGACGGCATCAACGACGCACCGGCTTTACATGCCGCTGACGTGGGCATATCTGTAAACACGGCGGTTGATGTGGCAAAAGAAGCAGCTGATATCGTATTGCTCAGTGCGGGGCTTGATGTACTCACGGGTGGAGTTATTGAAGGGCGTAACACGTTTACCAATACCATGAAATACATTTTCATGGCCACCAGTGCCAATTTTGGCAATATGTTCAGTATGGCTGGCGCGTCGCTTTTTTTACCATTTCTACCGCTGTTACCAAAACAGATTCTGTTAACTAACTTATTGACAGATTTTCCTGAAATGGCTATTTCTACTGACCGGGTGGACGAAATCAATATCCGTACGCCTCAAAAGTGGGACTTGCATTTTATCAAACGTTTTATGCTGATCTTCGGCTTATTAAGTTCGGTATTTGATTATATCACTTTTGGCGTTTTGCTGTTCATTTTTCATGCGGATGAAAAAACCTTTCAGACAGGTTGGTTCATCGAATCAGTTTTATCTGCAACTTTAATAGTATTGGTTGTACGAACGCGCTTACCCTTCTTTAAAAGCCTGCCGGGTAAATACCTGTCTATCGCTACCATTTTTATTGTTCTGCTGATTATTTTGCTGCCATTTACTCCAATAATCAGCTGGTTTCAATTTACCGCGCTTAATCTCCAATTTTATTTGCTTATTAACCCAATAATAGCTTTATATATACTGGCTGCCGAACTTGCCAAACAGTGGTTTTATAAGCATGCAGTAAAGCATGTCAACCATCAATTAAGGGTATGACGAACATCATTATTCCAGTCAATGTTTTAAGAGAAATTTGGTTTTTAAAGGTTAAGCCATGAAAAAAACAAGTTTAGCAGGCATAAAAATCCCCGGTTATCTAATCACTCTTTTAATCGTCTTATTTTCTTCACTTTACGCATTTGCCTACGAGTCGGGAAAACAAGCAGAATATCAGTCACCGGATCAGGACTCTTCGCTTTCTGTAATGATCCGCCGCCAGTTAACCGATGTACGCAAGCAGCTCTATTTTCCAAAGTCTGTTATGCGGTTTTATGCTGCAAACGGCTACCGGTCTGTATGGCTGCGTCCGCAACCCGGAACCGGCCCGACATGGCAGGCTATGCTGATGCTTGATTGTACACTGCAATTTGGTTTGCCGCATGCTGATTATCATCCGCATGAACTGATGTACAACAAACTGCACGAAATACTCGAAAAACCCGGTTTTATCAGTATTCCGCAACAAGCCAGATTTGAAATTATGCTAACAGACGCCATGATTAACCTGATGAATAATCTTCATTTTGGTAAACTAAATCCTTATATCACTACTGATCAGCAGGATGCACAATCCATCCACAATTTTGATGCGCCAGCCCTGTTGGCAAGCGCATTAAAACAAAAAGATTTCCTTGCTGTAATAGGCAAGGTTCAGCCATGTTCTGCAGATTATGTTGCACTGCAACAATATATGCAGCTCCGCGTGGGGCAGCAATCCGGTGATTGTTATGAAGTGCCCGACTCAGAAATACGTAAAATGGCTATAAACCTCAACAGGCTTCGTTGGGCCGATCTGGATCAAAACAACTATGTTCAAATTAATATTCCAACATATACATTGGCCTTACATGAACCGGGTAACACCAGTTATTTTAAAGTAATAGTAGGTAAACCCCAAAATCCCACGCCACAGTTGAATAGCGATATCCTGTATTTTACTACGTCGCCGGAATGGAAAATACCTGATAAGATATTTCGCCGTGAAATATTGCCCAAACTTATTCGTAGCGGCGACTATGAAAACCTGCAATATTCAATCTACAACAACAATGGAGAATATGTACCGGTTAATCTTATGAGGTTGAAAAAGATAAGGAATGCCCCCCAAAATTATCATGCAAAACAGTCGCCGGGTTGTGAAAATGCCTTAGGAAATATTGTATTCAGATTCCCGAATATTTATAATGTGTTTCTGCATGACACTCCCCAAAAGCAGTTATTTGCAAAAACACAACGTGCCTTTAGCCATGGCTGTATACGTGTGGAACGGGCTGAAGAATTAGCGGGCAAATTATTAAAGTATGACAAACAGGGCAGTAAAATAATCGCAGTGCAGAGCGCCATCGCTCATCAGCGAACAATCAATTTCAAGCTAACGAAACCCGTTCCAATCAGGCTCACTTATATCACGTGCTCGGTCGGTGAATACGGTTTGGTCACTTACAAGGATATTTATGATCTCGACAACCGCCTGGAAATGGCCTTATACCAATCTGAAAGCAAGGTAGCGGTTCGTTAGCATTATCCGGTTATCTCAACCTAACCAATAATTAACATGAAACATCGCCATCAAAGGGCCGCAGGCTTTACGGATATATTGGAGGCAGCCGTGGAAGAAAGAACACGAAGCCTGCAGCTTATTGTTAAAACACTGGAAACGGCAAAAGAAGAAGTGAGTTTATCATTGGCCAAAGAAAAAGAAATCAGTCAGCTTAAGAGTCACTTTGTCTCACTCGCGTCACATGAATTCCGCACCCCATTAAGCAGTATTCTGCTTTCAGCATCGTTAATTGAGCAGTACTATGACCGTTTGAATAAGCAAAAAATACTGGGTTATGTCAGCAGAATTAAAAACGCGGTAAACGATTTGAATGGCGTATTAAATGATTTTCTTTCGATAGAGCGGATTGAATCGGGCAAAGTAGAAGCCGTTTTTAAGAAATTCGAGCTCAACGATCTGTGCCGCAGTATAATCAGCGAAATGCAAGCGCTGGTAAAACCAGGCCAGGATATTTACCTGGAGTCATCCTCATCTGAGATTATGGTTTGCCTTGATCCTAACCTTCTCCGCCATTGTCTTGTAAACCTGCTTTCAAATGCCATTAAATACTCGCCCGAAAATAGTAATATCGGTATATGCATTCTAAAAACAACCGATGAATGCCAGCTTTCAGTTACCGATCATGGCATTGGTATTCCCACAAATCAGCAACACCGGCTATTTGAGGCTTTTTTCAGGGCAGATAATGTGATTGATATTTCAGGTACTGGATTAGGATTGAATATTGTTAAACGTTATGCCGACCTGATGAATATTCAAATTAAGTATAACAGTGCCGAGCATAGCGGAACGACCTTTACGTTGGTTTTTAAACAGGGAGACGCATGTTAAGTTTAATTGACGATCTGCCTGAAACTGTTTTAGGCATTGCTGCTGATGGCCAGGTGACCGGCGAGGAATACGAAAATGTATTGATGCCGGCTATGGAGGGAAGGTTTCTCCATATAAACAAGCTAAATATTTTATTTCTGTTAAAGTCAGGATTCAGCGGGTTTACGCTGCCCGCAGTAATTGACGACGCAAAAATCGGATTAAAATATATCCGGCAATGGGGAAAGGTTGCGGTAGTGTCTGACCACCATCTCATAAATGGGTATACAAGGCTAATAAGCCATCTCTTACCTATGGAAATAAAAGTTTTTAATAGCGCCGAACTCGCTGAAGCCAAAGCCTGGATTACGGCTTAATCATGCTCAAACCGCCCGCTTTTTTCGTTAATGACAATCTTATACAAGATGAGGTCGATCGTAGAACCGATCTCTTTTTCGGGACCGATACCGTGTGAGGCATGCCCTTCGGGACTCTGCACATAGGGCATAATATGGTGCGTTAATAACTGCATCGCCTGTTGCTTTTCTTCCGGATTTATTATCTCCTCAAACGCACCCTGGCAAATTACACTCTTCCACCGGAAAATCGACTCAATTTCGGCTATAGTAAAACATACCTTAGGGTTCTGCCGCATAATATCGATCTTTTTGCCCGGGCCTGAGTGTGCATAGATGGCATTGTTTTTATATACATAATTAACGGGTACGAGATAACTCTCACCTTGCAAACTGCATGCAAGATATCCGGTTATCTGTTTGGATAAAAGGGCTATAATTTCCTGTTCATTTAATGTTCCAAGCATAATATTTAATTTATTAGTGTGCCTTTGCCGGAAATAAAAAGAATAAAACCAGCATAATCAGTGCAAATAAAATGAAGACAATCAAAATGGTCAGTACGCGGTGCTGGGTTGTCCAGCTATTCCGTGTCCGTCTGGGCGGTAAAAAATGGTACTGTTTCATGGCCTTTACTTTTCAACAAATATCTGTCGTCTGCAATAACCTCAGAATGACCGTGCACAATGATAACGCTGATATTATGACGTCTTATTGAGTGACCATCATCACTTTTTGAAAGTTTTAAAATTAAATCTATGTGATGCGGGATTTATTCTGATCGACCTGCTGACAATATGAGCGACAATTACCAAACTAACTTGTATGATTGAATAGGAATCAGAAGTCTTTCACAATGGTTATGCCGGTAATAAGAAGTGACCAGAATCATTTCATAAATTGTTGTTTATCATCGCATTTATAACACTGTTCAGGCATTTTTACAATAAAAAAACGATCATGAAAACCATTGCCGTACTGACCGATTTCAGCGAGCGTTCCGAGCATGCGGCCCGCTATGCACTACATTTGGCACAAAAGGTCAAAGCCAATATTTTATTGTTCAACGCCTTTTTAACCCCCTCCGATATTCCTTTGGTTGCGGCAGAGGTTGCATGGCCACTGGACTATGAAGAAAACAAGGCTGAAACCGAGAAAGCGCTTCAGGCATTCGGTAAAAAGCTGGAACATTGGTCTGAGGAGCATAAAGACCATGGTGATTATACGCCAAAAGTGAATTGCGAATGCCAACAGGGGCCTTTATCCACATCTGTTAGTGCAATTGAAAAAAATAAAGACATTTTATTAATCGTAATGGGTACTCATGGCGCCGACGGTTTAACCACATTCATGCTGGGCAACAGTTGTCGGCAGCTAATTGATGGTACACAAATGCCATTACTCTTAGTTCCCGAACATGCGCGCTTTGCATTGCCGAAGCAATTTGCTTTTGCTACTGAGCTAAATTTTACCGACGTTATTTATTTAAGCGCCTTATGCCGTTTTGCCGCTCATTTTTCTGCGGAGGTAACCGTTGTTCATGTACAAAAAAGCGGTGAGAATGAACAAAAAAAGCTTGAGACATTTATGCACCGCGTTGCGGAAACAGTAGATTACAAAAAGATCAGTTATCGCACAGTTGACGCCAAAACACCCCGGATTGGCCTGGAATGGCTGTTGACTCATCATAAACCAAACATATTGGCAATGATGCACCACGAACGCGGCTTTTTTGCATCGATATTTGAAGGGAGCCAAACACAAAAAATGGCCACCCATACACCGGTACCTATCCTTATCTTTCCATATTCCGCGCGACATGTGTTCGCATTTAAATAAAAAGCAGCCTGAAAACTGCTTTTTATTTAAATTATCTTCATGCCATTATACCGTTCTTTTCCGGTAGTTCAGTATTGCCCAGGTATTAAAAAAAACTGCAAATCCCAGCAAGGCGAGTATATGGTATTTGATATCGGCCAGGCCGCTGCCTTTCAGCATCACCATGCGCATCACTTCTATAAAATACGACACCGGATTGAAGCGGGTGATCCATTGCGCCCATACCGGCATACTTTCAATCGGCGTATACAAACCGCTCATCAGGTTAAATATGGTGGTTACAAAAAACGCAACCAGCATTGATTGCTGCTGCGTTTGCGCATAAGTTGACAACAACAGCCCAAGGCCAAGTATGGCTAACAGGTATATTGTTGCAAACAAATAAATAGTACTATAATGGCCCAGCGGAACAATACCATAAACCAGCCTCGCCACTATAAGCCCCATTGTAAGTACTGTTATGGCCAGCATCCAAAAAGGGATGAGCTTTCCGAGAATAAACTGGTATTTTTTAATCGGGCTGACATTGATCTGTTCAATCGTGCCCATTTCTTTTTCCCGCACAATGTTATTGGCTGCAAAGGATGAGCCGATCATGGTGACCAGCATTACCAATATACCGGGCACCATAAATACCTGATAATTCATGTGCGGGTTAAACCAATCAGAGTAAGTGATGGCAATAACAGGCTGCGGGTTAAAATGCGTTACCTGCATCCATTTGGCTCGAACATTTTGATTATATTGTTGTAATATTTGTTGTATATAGGCACCTCCCAAGCCTGCTTTCACACCATTTACCGCATCAATTGCTATAAATGCCGTTGCATGGCTTTCTTTTATCAGTTTTCTTTCAAATTGGGGTGGAATTTCTAATAAAAGATCAGTTTTGCCGCTTTCTATAACATGAAGGGCGGCAGGAAAAGTCGGGCTATAATCTTTTAGTCTGAAATATCCTGAGGCTGTAATTTTGTTGATCAACTGGCGGGAAGTTTCAGAATGATCATGATCTACAACGCCAAGGTTAATATTCTTAATCTCATAATCGGCGGCCAGGGGCAGAATGAGCAGCTGGGTCATCGGCATAATGAAAAGTATGCTGAAAATAGCCGGATCACGAATGATCTGTATCAACTCTTTTCGCAGTAAAATACCTAAAAGTCTCATGCCAATCGTATTTTAAACTTGTAAATACTCATTGCCAGTAAGGCTATCGTCATTCCGGCAAGGATGAGTGTTTCTTTCCAAACCGCCCAAAATCCAAGTCCTTTTATCATTACATTCTTTACAATGATGAAGAACCACTTGGAAGGCACCACATTCGAGATCACCTGTAATGGAAGCGGCATATTTTCTATCGGGAACATAAAACCGCTGAAAAGCAGCGTAGGTAAAAACAGACTCATCATGGAGGTAAACATGGCCGTCTGCTGTGTTTTTGCAGTATTAGAGATCAGAATACCAACAGACAATGATGTGATAGTAAACAATATACTTTCAGCTGCCAGCAAAAGAATATTACCGGCAATAGGGACCTGCAATGCGTAAACACTGAGCAATAAAATACTGGCAATATTCAGCGCAGAAATTACCAGGTAAGGGATAGTTTTTGCAACAATTATGCGAAAAGGTTTAAGCGGCGAAACTAAAAGCACTTCCATGGTTCCCATTTCTTTTTCCTTTACAATGGCAATAGAAGTCATCATAGCACAAACCAGCATTAGTACAAGAGCCATAACGCCGGGAACATAGTTATATGCACCATTCAGCTCAGGATTGTACAGCATACGCACCTGAGTTTTGATGGTATAAGGCATGTCTTCGTTATTATTGAGCGACGATTGGTATCCATTAACAATACTCGAAGCATAATTAGTAAGTGTATTTGCCGTATTCGGATCGGAGGCATCAGCTATCAGCTGTATCTGTGCTGAATTGGCATGCAGCAGGTTATACCGGAAGTTAGGAGGAAAGACGATAGCCAGACGTATTTTACCTCGTTTAAAGGCCTGTTCAACCTGGTCGTAAGAAAAGACATTTTCTATCAGATTAAAATAACGGCTTGCAGCAATCTTGCTGGAGATGATTTGCGTGGCTTCATCTTTCGATTGATCAAAAATGGCAATTTTAGAGTTTTTTACTTCGTTGGTAAGTGCAAAGCCATACAATACAATCTGCACAATAGGCATACCAATCAGAATGAACAGCGTGCGCCTGTCCCGCCATATATGCAGCCATTCCTTTTTTACGAATATGAGAAACTGTTTCATTAATCAAACTTTATCATCCGTACGTACTGCCTTGCGGGCCAGCTGCAAAAACACCTCATCCATATTACCGGCATCGTAGTTTTGCATAAGCTGGCTTGTCGAATCAAGGGCATCTATCCTACCGTCTACCATAATTGAAATACGGTTGCAATATTCCGCCTCATCCATATAGTGTGTTGTTACGAAAACCGTAATACCGCGTGCAGCAGCTTCATAGATCAGCCCCCAGAACTCTCGCCGTGTAATCGGGTCTACCCCACCGGTGGGCTCGTCAAGGAAAACAATGGCCGGATCATGTACAATGGCGATAGAAAAAGCCAGTTTTTGCTTCCAACCCAACGGCAGCTCACGTACCAGTGTTTTTTCTTCTCCCACGAGTTGCAGGCGCTGTAACAACTCGCTCGCTTTTTGGCTAATCTGGTGGTTCAGCAGGCCATAGATACCGCCATAGAACCTGATATTTTCTATGATGGTAAGATCTTCATACAACGAAAATTTTTGGCTCATATAACCAATGTTCTTCTTGATCAGCTCGTTCTGTTTGTAAACATCATAACCGGCCACCGTTGCTTTACCGGAAGTAGGTAGCGACAGCCCGCATAACATACGCATTGCAGTGGTCTTTCCCGCACCGTTGGCGCCGATGAAGCCGAATATCTCACCTTTCTTAACATCGAATGAAATTCGGTCAACTGCAGTAAAGCTGCCAAAGCGTTTGGTCAGTTCCTGAACATCGATCACTTTCTCCGTTTCCATAATCAGGCTTTCATTAGGGCCATAAAACAATCTTCAATGCCCGGCTTAATTTGATGCGCGTCGATATCCTGGTATCCGGCTTTTATTGCCAATTGCTCCAATTGCGTCTTTTGCCCTATCCCATCCTTAAAAACTACATGATGGAATTGACCAAAGGGATAGCAGCTTTCAATAGCTGGCTCGTGATTTAAAATAGTCATCAGTCCGAACATGTTGCTGCATTTAACTGCCCACAATGTTTTTTTAAACTGACCGGTAATGTTTGCAGGCGTATCGATAGACAGCAATTGGCCTTTTTGAATAAGCGAAATACGATCGCAAAGGCCAGCCTCATCCATATAAGGTGTAGATACCAATATAGTGATCCCCTGTAATTTAAGGCGGTGCAGCATTTCCCAAAATTCTTTTCGCGATACCGCATCCACGCCGGTAGTGGGTTCGTCGAGAAAAAGTACTGTTGGCTTATGAATCAGTGCGCACGAAAGCGCCAGTTTTTGTTTCATACCGCCAGACAGCTGACCGGCTTTGCGGGTTTTAAAAGGTTCTATCTGCTGATAGATGTCTTTTACCAGGTCGTAATTCTCCTGAATGCTGGTATGGAAAATAGTGGCAAAAAACTCCAGATTTTCCTGCACTGACAGATCCTGATAAAGCGAAAAACGACCAGGCATATAGCCTACCCTGTGCCGGATCTGCGCATAATTATGCACAACATCAAACCCGTCTATCCACGCTTTACCGCTGTCAGCCAGTAACAAAGTGGTCAATATGCGAAATAGCGATGTTTTACCAGCGCCATCCGGGCCAATTAAACCGAATATTTCGCCTCGTTCTACAGAAAAGCTGATGTCGTTAAGCGCTGTTACCCGGCCTTTCTTTCCTCCGTAGGTTTTCACGATATGTTCAACAACGATGGGCTTCATTTGGCACCGAATTTTACTTCACCATACATGCCGATCTTCAGAAAACCGTCGTTCTTCACATGAATCTTGATCGCGTAAACCAGATTGGCCCGTTCATCTTTTGTTTGGATAGTTTTAGGAGTAAATTCCGCCTGATCAGCTATCCAGGTAATAACGCCTTTATAATTTCTGTAATGGGTAGCATTGCTGTCGACCATTACGGTTACTTGCTGGTTTAATTTTATTTGTGCAAGCTGTGTACCTGTAATGTAAGCACGCAAAGTAATGACAGATAGATCACCAATTTTGTACAGCGCCTTCCCCGCTGTTGTTTCTTCACCCGCCATTGCGTATTTCGTTAAAACAGTTCCATTAACGGGGTTTACAATGTTCGTGCGCTGCAACTGATCGTTAATTTCCGCTACTGCTCTTTTCAGCGGTTTCAATTCACTCATCACCGTGTTATTCTGTGTGCCGGTAACCGTTTCCTGCACCTTAATCTGGCGCTCATTTACCGCGATTTGTTTATTGAGTACATCAATCTGGTTATTATAATCGTCCAGTTGTTTGCTTGTAGCCGCGTCCGCTTTAATGAGACGCTCGGTACGGTTCCTTTCATAAATCGCATTA
>JBQCIS010000238.1:0-2679 GCA_051953515.1 Mucilaginibacter sp. | reverse complement strand
GAAGTAATGAAATCAAGCACCCGCGAGTACGGTCGCGCTAACCTGCAGTACATCGACCAGGAGAATAAACTATTCAAGGATATCCCGCTTGAATCGCAGGTATGGATGTCACACGGCGACACCATTGCCCGCATTGCAGATAATTTCCAGGTAATTGCCAGCACCGATAGCGTAAAAGTTGCTGCCTACCAGGTAAAAGGCACTGATACTTATGGTATCCAGTTCCACCCGGAAGTAACGCACAGCATCGACGGTAAGCAACTGCTGAAAAACTTTTTGGTGGATATATGCGGCTGCAAACAAGACTGGACACCGGATTCGTTCGTTGAAACCACCATTGCGGCATTGCGCGAGAAATTAGGTGATGACAAAGTAGTGCTTGGTCTTTCCGGCGGTGTGGATTCGTCGGTAGCGGCAGTGTTGCTGCACCATGCCATCGGCAAAAACCTGTACTGCATATTTGTTGACAACGGCCTGCTGCGTAAGGACGAGTTTGAATCGGTACTGGATTCATACAAGCACATGGGCCTAAACGTAAAAGGCGTCGACGCTAAACAACGCTTTTACGATGCCCTTGCGGGACTGAAAGATCCGGAGAAAAAACGTAAAGCCATTGGCCGCGTATTCATCGAAGTTTTTGACGATGAGGCGCACCAGGTGCAGGACGTAAAATGGCTTGGACAAGGCACCATCTATCCTGACGTGATCGAGTCTGTTTCCGTGAAAGGGCCATCGGCCACCATTAAATCGCACCACAACGTAGGCGGTTTGCCCGACTTCATGAAACTAAAGGTAGTTGAACCGCTGAATACCCTGTTTAAAGACGAGGTACGTAAGGTGGGCAAGGCTTTAAATATAGACGATAAGATTTTAGGCCGCCACCCATTCCCGGGCCCTGGACTGGCTATCAGGATATTGGGCGAGGTAACGCCTGAGAAAGTGCAAATTTTGCAGGAAGCAGATGCAATTTATATCAACAATTTGCGGTCTTCCGGTGTTTACGATAAGGTTTGGCAGGCCGGGGCGATATTTTTGCCCGTACAGTCGGTAGGTGTTATGGGCGATGAGCGCACTTATGAGAATGTGATATGCCTGCGCGCAGTGGAATCATTAGACGGGATGACCGCCGACTGGTGCCATTTGCCTTATGACCTGCTCGCAAAAATCTCAAACGAGATCATTAACAACGTAAAAGGAATTAACCGGGTAGTATATGACATCAGCTCCAAACCGCCTGCAACCATTGAATGGGAATAGGCGGCTGCTATATGTATGTATCGCGCTGATATTGGGAGCCTGCTCGCCGAAGATCCGGCCCGTGCAGGCTCCCGTTGAAAAAAAACAACCCGAAAAACCTGTAACTGTTGCCCCTCCGGCTAAACCGGCGCCCCCAAAAGTGTCGGTAGTTTCGCTGCTGCTGCCCTTTGGGCTCGACCATATCGGTACAGGTTCGCCCTATACACCGGTAAGCCTGCGTGAAGCCCGCATAGCTGCCGATTATTACCGCGGCTTTAAACTCGCGCTGGATTCGCTTACCTTCTTTGGGTATAACTACCAGTTGCGGCTTTACGACACAAAAGACAATCCGGCACAATCCCACAAACTGGCTTATGACCCAACCATCCGCGCAAGCGACCTTATTGTAGGCCCCATCTATCCTGCCGACATTAAAGCCTTCACCAGTGTACTGGTAAGTGCACGAGAACCTATTGTATCGCCCCTCGCGCCGGAATCGCCCGTTACATTCCATAACCAGAATTTAATTACCGTAAACCCACCGCTTGAATGCCATGCATGGCGCACGGCCCAGTACATCAGCAGCAAACTGAAACCGCAAAAGATATTTATACTACGCTCGGGTTATTCAGATGAGCTGGATTATCTGACGCCTTTTACAAAAGCGATAGACAGCCTGAGCGGTCACCGTATCAGGATCGTCACCGTTACGCCCATACACGGTCAACTGCGGCCGATCATTTCCCAGCTTTCAAAAACCCAAAGCAACATCTTTATTGTGCCATCAACCAACCAGGCATTTTTAAGCATTACCCTGCATTCGCTGGATACTTTGCTTCGCAGATACCCGGTTACAGTATTTGGCCACCCCAGCTGGCAGCATCTGGCATTCCTTAGTCCGCAATTGCTGCAACACCTCAAAACGCATATCACCTCGGCTGATGATGTGGACTACAAATCCAAACGCCTCAACAATTTCATCCGCGATTATCTCAATGCCTGGCACGCCGAGCCGTCTGCATACGCTATTAAAGGGTATGACGAGGGCATATACTTTGGCCTGCTGCTTGGTAAAGACAGTGTGAAAAATATCACACAAACCGGGTTCAACGGCATGCATAACGATTTCCGTTTTGAGAAAAAAAATGGCCTTGGATGGGTGAATACCTATGTACACCTGCTTTTATATAGTAACTTTGAGTTAAAACAGGTAGAATGAAGGCCATCAACCAGCTCCGTACATTCCAGCGCATACTGGAGGAATACCCGGCCGAAACGCCTTTAAGCAAATTTCTACCCGGCTTTTACCGCCAGAACAAACAGATGGGGTCGAACGACCGCCGTGTGGCCAACCGGCTCATCTATAATTATTTCAGATTAGGCAAAGCGCTGCCCAGCCTGCCTGTTGACGAGCGCCTTGTTACAGCCGAATTTTTGTGCAAC
>JBQCIS010000237.1:0-2529 GCA_051953515.1 Mucilaginibacter sp. | reverse complement strand
CCATTGTTTGACAAAAACCGGGAGTCCAGCTATCATTTATTTCCTCTTCGCATTAAAGATATCACCGAAGGGCAACGCGACATGATAATTGACGACATAGCTAAAATGGGCGTGGCTGTAAACGTGCATTTTATACCCTTGCCCATGCTCACCTATTTTAAGGGATTGGGTTACCAGATAGCCAATTACCCGGTTGCCTATCACCAGTATGCGAGGGAAATATCGCTGCCTATATACCCGCAATTGAGTGATGCTGAAATAAATTTTATTATCAGGACAGTAATAATTGCAGTACAAAAGCAATTTATCTACCTAAACGGTCAGGCAATTCAACAGGATACTGATACCGTTCAACAAATTGGCTACGCTATTTAAATACTGGTTATATGGTTGCCAAAAGAATTTTCGATATATGCTTTGCTCTCACCGGTATTTTTTTACTAAGCCCATTGTTTATCCTTATTGCATTGCTGATAATGGCCGACACCGGCATGCCGGTATTTTATTTTCAAAAACGTATCGGGCTTAACGGCAAAGTGTTTAACCTGATTAAATTCAGGACGATGCTTGTCGGGGCGGACAGATTGGGTTATCTAACCATAGGAAACGCAGACAAAAGGATTACAAAAACCGGATATTTTCTGAGGAAGCATAAATTAGATGAGCTGCCTCAATTGTTCAACGTGCTGATAGGCGACATGAGCTTTGTGGGACCGCGGCCGGAGGTGAGCAAATATGTAAAACTATATACACCTAAACAACTAAGGGTATTAAGTGTGAGACCCGGTATTACGGATTGGGCATCGATTCAATTTTTTAACGAAAATGAATTGCTTGCCCGCTCCGAAGATCCTGAAAAGCTCTACATAAAAAGGATAATGCCTTCAAAAATCGAGCGAAATTTGAATTATATCGATCAGCGTGATATGGTTACCGATGTAAAAATATTGTTCTGCACTTTAAAAAAACTCGTCAACAAAAAATAACTAGCTGCCCAATGCTGATAAAAAAAATCATTGTATTCAGTGCAGTAGCCTTTTATCTGTACACGCTTACGCTTAATTTGTTTTTGACGGTTTATTTCCCCATACCTTCACCGGTAATCTTTGGCGCCTGTTTAGTGCCATTTGTGCAAACGCCCCTGGTAAAATTCACTTACCTTAAGGAGGTTGTTTTATTAGGTATAAGCCTGTTCCTGTATTATGTTATAGGGATGAACGACGGTAAAACATTTTTTGTTACGTTTATTGTAATTGTAGCGTGCGCATGTTACTTCAATTACCTTGTAGGGCTGAACACCTTAAGATTTAACCTGTCGGTTATCGTTTTTTATTCAGTGCTGCTCATTTCAATGGTAATTATGTCACTGGATCATGGTTACCAGGACATGATCGACCCGTTGCGCACAACGTTACTTGGCGATCAAATTAAGCAAAGCCCTTCAGGGCTGGCCTTTACTCAATTTACATTCGGGTATCAGGTTGCAGCATTCTCGGTTTTTATTTTCGTGCTGGTATGTGTTTACAAACGGGCCATTTTTATACGGGTGTTAGTGTTATTCGTTTGCCTTGCGGTTATATACCTGGGTATGAACAGGTCTGCGTTTGTTGCCTTTGTAGGCACAGTAGTTTTATTCCTGTTTATTTACTACCGGTATAAAGCCATGTTTTTGGTAGCTGCATCAGTATTGATTGGTTTCGCTGTTTATTTTTATATTTTAAAAGATAATACGGATGACAAAAACAATATCTTATCAAAAAATATCGCAAAGGAAGATGTTGAGGTTGACCGGGCGGAAATGGCGAGCGAAAACCTAAAGATATATGCTGATTATCCATTAGGGCTAATTTTTTATGGCAAAACCTGGGAGGAGGTTAGTTACCGAAATCCGGCATTTCCGCTCGGGCTGTCATCGCACAATGCCTATCTGATGTTTATAACCTACTTAGGCCCCTTTTTAGCTATTGGTTTGTTATTCGGAATCTATTCCCGTATTTCTAAACTTTTCTGGCTTACCATAAAGCACATCCGTTTTAAACAAAGAAGCCTCTTTTTGGCGCTGTTATTTTCTTTCCTCGCGGTTTCTGCAAACGCATTGTTCCATAATGCGTGGTTAGTTACGGCCGATGGCCCCACGTTATTTCTTTTTTTTGCCATAATGCAGGCAGCAAAAATTTATGGGCTCAGTGAAAAGCCTGAGATTGATGACATCGCAATAGCTAATTAAACGTCTTATTACGGGCATTTATGAAAAAAGTATTTTTAATCATCGCATCACTCGGTGCAGGAGGGTCGGAGCGTGTTTTTTGGCTGTTATCGCAATACTTCGATAAAAGCAAATATAAAGTTACGGTTGTCTTGCTGGATGGCCGTCAGCAAAGCTTCTCTTCAGATGTTGAAGGCGTTGAATTTATAGATCTTAAAACCATAAAAGCATCAAAGGCCTTTTTTAAAATTTACCATCTTCTCCGGTCGGAAAAGCCATACGCTGTTTTTTCGACAACCGACCACATCAATATTTTAACTGCG
>JBQCIS010000236.1:0-5160 GCA_051953515.1 Mucilaginibacter sp. | reverse complement strand
ATCATTTGGTTAATGTCGGCAACCGCCATATCAAGCTTACCTTGTTTTAGGTATATCCTTTGGCGCGCGGCAAGCAGGTTATCGTCCAGCCCGTTCATTTGCTGCAACAGATCATAAGTTCTTAAAGCGTCGTCGTATTTCTTTTCGAGGGTATAGGTTTTAGCCTTGTCGAAGTAATATTCCGGTTTATCAGGATTGATGCGGATGAGTTCGTCGAAAACATTTTCCAGCTTTGCGAGGTCATTGCTTTTCTCATAGCAATCCGCCAGCGAAAGCCAGTACCATTCGTTATCAGGTTTAACAATTACGGCATGCTCCATCAGCGCACGGGCATCGTGATAATTATCCTCACGCTTTTTGATGTCCGCCAGTTCATACATAGCAGCGTCATTCTGCGGATCAGTTTGCAGTACGCGGATAAATAATTCGCCGGCATGATGATAGTTTTCGGTAACCTTATCGCTCATTGCCGAGAAAAACAGCTGCTTTTCTACTAAGCTGTCCATCTGGCTCATGTGGCGCGGTTTTGCAGCAAGCAGCACACTATCCGGGTTTTTGCCTTGTGCAAATACACAAGCCGGAACCATTAAAAATATGCCCGCTATCAGCCACCTCATCGTCATTTATTAACCTATGCCTGTATGTCCATAACCACCCGCGCCGCGGGAAGTTTCATTTAATATTTCCACTTGCTCCCACTCCACCTTCTCGTGCCTGGAAATAATCATCTGGGCAATCCTGTCGCCTGTCTTCACCTGGAAAACTTCCTCCGAAAAATTAATAAGAAGCACCTTTATTTCTCCACGGTAATCGGCATCAACCGTACCGGGTGAATTTACAATACCTATACCATGCTTTAGTGCCAGACCGCTACGCGGACGTATCTGCGCCTCGTAACCTTCAGGCAGTTCGATATGCAAACCTGTCGGGATCAGCTTGCGTTCAAGCGGCTTTAAGGTTACCGGTGTTTCGAGATCGGCGCGCAGGTCCATTCCTGCCGAATGTATGGTTTCGTAGCCCGGAAGATTATTTTTTGAGCGGTTAATTACTCTTATGATCATCGTTTAAATATAGCTTTTAAGTTAGCTCGTTCAAAATAAAACGCCACCAGAACATAGCCCAGCAGCAGCGCATCGCTTATTAAAAATTCTTTATCAATTACAAATTTGGCTTTGTTATTAATAGGCGCCATAATATGATAATTGCCGTTTACCCGGGTTATAAAGTAAACGATAACTATAGCCGAAATTATGTACGCGAGATTTTTTTTGACATTATATGGGATAGGATAATTTCTTTGTCCCCAGGCAAAGGAAAGTACCATCATTACTGTATAGGCGATGAGCGACGTCCAGGCTGAGGCCATGTAGCTGTATTTTGGAATAAACAGCACATTAAGAACAATGGTAAGTATAGCACCTGCACCTGAAATATATAGTCCGTACTTTGTTTGGTCGGACAGTTTATACCAGATAGAAAGGTTCATATATATTCCAAGACTCACATAGCCAAACAGCAGTGGCGGCACAACCCGCAACCCAACCCAGTATATAGGTGGCACCCAATATTTTACAATTTCTATATTGGCTATCAACCCAACAAATATTATGCACATCGCTATTACAAAATAATCCATAATGCGGGCGTAAGTTTGTCCGGCATTTTTATTTTTAGCCTGATTAAAAAAGAAGGGCTCGGCGCCCAACCGGAAGGCATTAATAAACACACTGAGAAATACAGCTATTTTTGCACAAGCGCCATATATGGCAACATCGCGTGCAACGTTTACCGTTAGTATCTTACCCAGCAATATCTTATCCATATTTTCATTCACCAGGTACGATAAATTAGCGATTAGCACCGGCCAACTGTAGGTGTACATACTCATCAGCATTGCTGCGTCAAACTCAAACCTTATTTTGGACAGCTCGGGCAGCAACAATAATAAAGTAACTATGCTCGACAATAATTCAGATATAAAAACATAACCTACCCATTTAGGTACATACCAACTGGCTATCCATCCTGTGCCCGCAAATTTATGATGAAGCCAAAATGGCAGCACATACATAAATAGCATATTAAAGGCTACAAATATGAGTACACTGGCCAGCTTAATAGCTCCATACCTGCCGGGCTTACCATCTGCCCGCAGTTTTACAAAGGGTATAGCACACCAGGCATCAATCACCACTATAGCTAAAAACAGGTAGGTGTATTTTACAAAATCAGCGTATGTACTGCCTAAAACTACAGGACCATGGCTCGCTTTTTTGGCATTATCGATATCAATAAACGATGCAATATGGCCGATAAAAGGAAGTGTAAAAAGCAGAAACAAAACAGTAACAGCAGCGACTGAGGCAAACGCATTGTTATAAACTTTTTGTTTGTTATCAGAGTGTTTGTTCAGGTACCTGAAAAAGGTGGTCTCCATACCGAATGTAAGCAACGCGTTGGTCATGGAAACGTAGCTGTACATTGTGGTAATAATGCCATTAGCACCCAAAGCGTATGCTCGGGTATAAAATGGCGTCATGAAAAAGGTAAGCACCCTGCTGGCTATGGTACTGATACCATATATGGCGGTTTGCCCTGCAAATTTCTTAGCTGTCGACAATACTTATTAAAGCTGAGGTGACAGGTAAAAGGCGAAAGCCTTATTCCAGTCACTTTAGTGCATATACTGATCCCTGCTTCAAAGGAACCTTTTTTTAATCACTTCAAAATTACGATAGTTTTTCAATTCGCCCTCATTCGATTCGACCGAAGTTACATCGGCATTCTCCGGACCTTCTCCGCACCACTCTACAAACATTTCAAGCGTAAAGCTATCGGCTTCGGCTTCTATTGCCACATCGCCGTTATCCAGGTTCTTTACTGTGCCGCGTACGCCAAGCTGGTCGGCAACGGCCTTTGTACTGGCGCGGTAAAATACGCCCTGCACTTTGCCTCTAACGGTAATATCAAGATGTTTTTTGGGGTTAGTCATTAGTTCAATGGTTCATTAGTTTAATTAGTTCATTGGTAGAAGCCAAAAATAAAAACCCATGTCATTTCAATAGAGCGAAGCGCTGGCTTGCGTCGGGCGCGAAAGAGAAATTCCGCGCTATACATAAACGCCTCCCTATTCCTTTCATAAGATTTCTCACCTGCCCCAACCGCTCAAACCCTATGCTAATGCAGGATTCGAAATGACATTTTGTTGTATCACCTTAAGACAAATACTGCTGATGGAAAGTTTTTATCGTTGTACACCTCTTTCAGGCGAATCACACTGTCTGTTGAGTCGAATACCATTACTTCGCGGGTGTTACTATTATATTTTGGCCATTGCGGAGCGTCTGTTGTGTTTGGGTTGCCAGTTTTTATAAAAGCCGCCCAGGTGCCATGTAATGAACGGGCGAGCTGTTTTTTGGCAACATCGCCATTTGCGCTTAATATCTTTTCGGCGCCCCATATATAATATAGCTCATCGCCGTGGCGCGCACCTAATTTTTTCCCGTTCTGGTATTTGTACCGGTACACCCAAACATTCGTACCGGATGCTGTTAAAGCTTTTGCAAGGCGATAGGAATGCATTTGATACATATACTGGGTAAGCGTTTTTACCGCAGCTGCATAAGGCGAATCTGTTTTAAGTTGATGCTGATAATAAGCGTAGGCCATTGGTGCATCATTCTGAAACAGCGGTTTAAAGATGGTACTATTCGCATCGCTGTAATCAGCATTGGGCGAGATAAAGGCCGCGCCTTCATTTTCATTGCTGCCAATAATGGCCCTTATACCGGAAAGTTTCCCGCTCGCGGCGTATTTATATCCATCCTCCGGAATAGTCGCCGCATCATAAACCGGCCCGAACTGCGAATTACCACCAATACCTTCGCAAATTATACCTTCCGCTTTGATAATACTGTCAGCCGGCATTTTCAATAGTTTACGTGCATCGTCAGGTTTTAAACCCAATTGTTTTAATAACCGGGCGCGCTCATTTTTTTCCGTTTCAATATCGCGGATACAAGAAACTGAGCCGCTTTCCAAAACAGCCTGCTGATACAATCCTTTAGCAGCTGGGCTAACCATTACCGCACTTACCAGCTTCGCCCCTGCCGATTCGCCCATAATGGTTACACGGTTAGGATCGCCGCCAAAGGCAGTGACATTCTGGTGTATCCATTTCAGCGCCGCAACTGCGTCTAATAACCCAAGGTTGCCGGATTGGGCATACTGCTTAGCTACATCGCCCATATACAGAAACCCCAATGCGCCGAGGCGGTAATTGATGGTAATGGTAACAATGTCGTCTTTATCCGCAAAAGCATGGCCATCCATTCCCCTGCCGCTGCCATTGGTCATGCTGCCGCCGTGTATCCAAACTACCACTGCGCGTTTATGATTATCGGCGGCTGGTGTATATAAATTGAGGTAGAGGCAATCCTCTGAGCCGATCACTTTTTTTCCTACGGGCTGTGTTGCGGAAGGACCGAAATCACTGGCGTTAAGTGTATCCTTCCAGGTCTTATGCGCAACAGGTGGCATAAAGCGCAGGTCGCCAACAGGCGGTTGAGCATACGGGATACCCTTAAAAACCGCAATACCGTTTTCAGTAACGCCACGAACATATCCCGCACCTGTTTTAACAACAGCGTTTTGGGCGGATACTTTTAGCGCCATACCGCAAAACAGCAGCGTTATGATTTTTTTATAATTGGGAAGCATGACAGATTGTTTGTGCCAAATATAGATGAGAACCAGGATTTGTGAAAATTTATTGGATTTTCTGGATGTGCATGAACCATTTATCGCTTTGTTACCTATTCCTTCAATCGCTCATTGCCGCTGAGGCTACTACTTTTCTCTTGATAAAAAAGTAGCAAAAGATCAAGCCGCTGGAAAGGCTTTTTTGCCGCACAAGGCCTTTGCCCTTCAAAAGCTTGCTCCTCAGTCGGTATCGCACCACCCCTCCGCAACTTTTTAGCCCAAGGCTTTTCCATCGGCGGTGGTAATCACAAACTTATTGTCATTGAGAATAATTCTTAGGCCTTTGCGCTTATGCTTCGAGTGCCTCCTTTAGATTAGCATAATTAAATTCGTGGATTAACAGATTGAGAAGAAGCAGGGTGAACTATGAGTAGGCCTCTGAGTTAATGACTCATATCC
>JBQCIS010000235.1:0-27297 GCA_051953515.1 Mucilaginibacter sp. | reverse complement strand
AACCAGTATTTATCCTGGTAAAAGATCAGCGAACTATCAACAAATGCTTTCCCTTGTGCAAGAACGCTAACTTTGGTGAAATTGCCCATGTGATCGGATGCTGCCCGGTATAATGCAATTTCGTCTGCTTTGGCAGTTTCGGGAATGCAGTACAAAGTACCATCTTCAATAAATAGAAATGGGTAGGATAGATGCAGATCGCCCGGTAAACCGTTAACTGGCTTTTTGTTTATAAACGATAACCCGTCGGTCATCATAATTTTGCCCTTACCTTTCCAGAAACGCAACTCTTCATAGTATAAGTACAACTTATCATTTACCGGAACTACAAATGGGTCGGCCGCATAGTCTGCCGTACTTTCTGGCAGCCAGTGTACCTTGCCCGCTATTTTCCGTGAGCTGATAAGGCATTCAGGCGATTGGTAAACGTAGCCGATATTCCATTTGTCGATAATAAACAGCTTGTTCAAAAGCTGGCGCAGAGTAGTTAAAGCCATCCCTTATAATCTTTTAAAAAAAGAAGCGGCGACCGCCAGGAGGGGCTGGTAATCTGTTTCTTCGACAAGAGTACCACCAAAGCTGTCCTTGAACTGATTGATGTTAATTAATGCGGCATCGGTTGTGTCCGGAGCATATCCGCCCAGGTCATAAACGGTATAGCCATCTGTCTTAAAAAAGCGAATATCTGCTGCATGAAGTAGTCTGTTAGCGCGGCCAATAGCGGCTTTAACAGACGCCTCCTGTTCATTTCTGAAAAGTGATGCGGAATAAAGTAATCTGGCCCTTCCGGCATTGCGGTCGGTTACATAGGCATGCATAACTATTACCTGTGAATTACTTGTTGCGTATGTAATCAACAGATCCGATTGATATTTTGCCAAACCGGACGCTTGTATAAGACCCAGACCTTTCGTTTTTGCAAACGCATTATAAAATTTAATGAATTCGTCCTTATCTCCGTTGGTAAAGGTTGATACACCATCTTTTACTGCCCGGCGTACTTCATATTGGGTCTTAGGGTCAAAATGAGATTCAATTACATCTAAGGTGTTGTTCAGATCGATCGTCTTTGTGAAGAATGGCGACCGGTAATAACCCGCAACCGGTTTTGTGCAGGTACTTTGTTTGTAATAACTGTTAAAACAACGCCAGCTTGATGGTTTTGATGCGAACCAGATTATTTTAACCGGCATTACGCCAAGCGCTTTTATGCTAAATTCTATCATAAACGTACTCCAGGCTATGTAAGTGTTTGCCGTTCAGGCGCCAGTGTTTGTAAACGCTGGTTTTGCTGCCATTGCTTAAATATCAGCAGCTTCCATATCTGTAAAGACCTGTTGCAGCTACCCGACAAATGGTCGTAGATCATAGCCTGAGCCTTTTCTGCGTCTATTCCCGGAATATTTTTTAATGAGGATAGTGATAACTCATCAAGCACATAATCTTTTAATTCGTTTCTAAACCAATACTTCAGCGGAACTGCAAAACCTTGTTTAGGGCGGTCAAAATATGTTGCAGGTACTGATTCGTACAGCAGATCTTTCAAGATCTTTTTTTGCTGATGCCCGTCAAATTTGTATTTTACGGGAAGGCTCTGGGCGAAGGTCACTACCCGGTAGTCCATTAGCGGCGATCTCGCTTCAATTCCGAAGGCCATCGTAGCCCTGTCTATTTTTGTATTGATGTCGCCATTCATATACGTTTTTATATCAAACGCGGTCATTTTTTGGAGGAAACTGATGCCTTTAGCCGACCAAATATCCATTGATGGAACCGATAGCCCGGCTGCAGGCTCATTAAGCCACTGATAATCCAAACCTCCAAGCATAAGGGCATACAGCGTTGATATTTCCGGTATGCGTATGCCTTCTGCAATTAGCCGGTGCCTGTCATTATGGGATAGTTGGATAACGGCTGCCATCAACCGCCGTATAACCAGCGGGCATTTGAACAATTTGTTTGCCTGGCTAAGCCATTTGTATCGGGTGTAACCCCAGAAGCTTTCGTCGCCGCCATCGCCGGTCAACGCCACTGTTACCAGCGTTTTTGCATATTTGCTTAACAGCAATGAAGGTATGGCGCTCGGGTCGGCAAATGGCTCGTCATAATATCTGCCGAAAGTATCTATCAGGGAAATTCCTTCCGAAGCATCGCAGTCCACGCTATGGTGGTCTGTCTGCAAATAAGATGCTACCATGGCGGCATGGCTGCTTTCGTCAAAGCTCTTGTCGTTAAACCGCACACAGAAGGTCTTTATTTTGCCAGAGTGCCGGGCGGCGGTTGCTGCCACCAGAGAGGAGTCGATCCCTCCTGAAAGGAAAATCCCCAGACTTACATCTGCGTGCATGCGGATACCAACAGCATCGGTAAGCAAATTGCCCAGCATGGATTTGGCCTGCTGGTAATCGCCCTGAAACGGTACAGCCTTTTCAATAGGAAGGTCCCAGTATTGCTGGGTTTTCAGGGTGCCTTTATCAACGTCATATCGAAGCGAATAGCCGGCCGGCAGTTTTTTGATCTCTTCCCACGCGGAGGCCGGTTCCGGTATATATCCCCATATAAAAAATTTACGGATTGATTCAATATCGGTGGTAAGTTCCTTGTTATGCACCAGCGCGGCGGGTTGACTGGCGAACTCAAAGTCGTTACCGGCATGGCGATAATAAAATGGCTTTTTACCTAAACGGTCCCTGGCGCCAAAAAGCGAATGTGATTTTGGGTCATAAATCACGAAAGCAAACATCCCGTTAAAGTGTTCTACACAGCGTTCGCCATATTGCAGGTATGCGGCGGCAATAACTTCGGTATCAGAATCCGTTGTAAACTTATAACCGTTTTTAATTAAAACATCTCTTAATAAGCGGTAATTATAGATCTCGCCATTAAAAACAACCATAAGATGCTGATAGATGAAAGGCTGATTTGAGCGTGGGTCCAGATCAATAATGGCGAGCCTGTTGTGTCCCATGGTCACAGGTCCGTACCGCTGAAAAGCTGAATGATCGGGACCCCGGAATCCCATTTTATTCAACTTTACTACCAGTGTCTGGTCATCATAACACCCGGTAGTTCCATATATTCCGCACATAGTTTTGGCTAAAAAGTGTTAAGTAGTAAATCTTCGTACATACGGCCTACGCGGTCGAGAGAAAAACGGTGCAATGCATCGGCCTGAATAGCTTTGTGGTCCCATTGCTGGCTGCACGCAGCTATGATAGCGTCTTTAAACGCAGGGAGGTTACCTTGTTCAACCAGATAACCATTAAATCCTGGTCTGATCATTTCATCCACACCGCCTACGGTGAATGTTACAACCGGTGTACCGGCAGCAAGCGCCTCAAGAACTGCATTGGGAAAACCTTCGGTAAATGAAGTTGCCACCAATAATTGATGTGCCCGGATCAGATTTATTACGTCAGTAACCTGGCCCAGAAAAGAAACCCGGTTAATTAAATTATTTTCGGTTGCATAATTTACCAAAGGCTCCATCAACGGGCCGTCACCGGCTATACTTAGCGAATAATTTTCAGGCAATAGCCGCACTACTTCAAGAAGCCTGAATAATCCTTTTTCGGGTCTCAAGCGGCCAACAGCAACTATTTGCCGGCTGGCCGGTATACCTGTATCAGCGCCTGCACCCAAAGGATCGCCAACAGGATTCGGGATAACCTTTAATTTTGCAGCCGGTAAATGGTATACTTTTGATGCCACCTGTCGCATTTCGTTCGTTTGGCAAATTATTGTATCGTACCTGTGCAGCAGCAATGGGGCCAGCCGGTTGTATAGTCGTGCCTTCAGCCCATAAAAAGCCTTCATTTGCCGGGGATTGTTTGATACCCGGGCCAGCAGGTGCGGAATAGTGATAAAAAAGCTAATTATAGCAATAAGGATATTAATATGGTCAGTAGTTGAAAAAACAGCGAATGGCTTTGCATCGCGCAACACTTTCAGCAGCTTAAAAAACGATCTTGAAGCCCGCGCGGTTCCGAGATCGATAAAGGTGATTCCCGCTATGGCTGTAGAAAAACATTGCTCCTGGCTGGTTAAATAAACTACATATACATCATAATGCTTGTTAACAAAGTATTGCGACAGTAGCCAGTAAACCCGTTCGGAGCCGCCGGCCCCCAGAGAGCTCACAATAAAAATGATCTTTCTCATCAGTTGACTATGGGAGAGGCTTCAATGCTCTTGTAGGATTGTTCAGGCAGTGCCTGCTGAAACTTTATGGTGTGTATTAAGGCGAAAAAAAAGAATATGGATGGCCCATCGGCATTCAGTAGCCACGCAGTGTGCGACAATGCATTTAATGACAGCGCCAGGAAAGCCCCAAAAAGGGCAACGATCATAGGGTGATACTTTAGCGGCCCCGCCGCCAGTTGAATGCCCGTTTTCAGAATCAGAGAGTATAGCATAATCAGAATGCCTATACCCAAAAATGGACCCACATAAGTAATAAACATCAGGTAAGCATTGTGCGATGACAGGCCTGAAGGAAAGGCCGGGTTCCTGTAAACAACTTCTTCCCATGTTTTACCATAAAAGATTAGCCCCCAGGGATAATCTTCCATTATTTTCAGGTTTTCAGCTGTAAGTTCTGACCGGTTAAATTCATCCGCTTCTTTAGCTTGATTTTTCGAAAGGATATTATTTTTATTAAGTGGTGGCGTATTTACAATATCCTGGTAAATGCTGCCTACTATCAATGCTACTACTGCGAGCAGTAAAAATCCTTTCAGCCGGAAGGCGATCAGAATAAACATAACAGAAGTAACAACGAAGCATACAAACGCCGATCTGTTCATGCCGAAGAATAAAAACAAAAAGCAGATTGCAAGGCAGATCAACTGGAACAGCAGGTTCAGCCGGTAACTAATTGCGGCTATAAAAACAAACGTAGTAAACGCAACAACCTGGTAACCGAAAGCAAACTGTGTCGGTGCAATTCCCGCAGGGCTCTGCTTAACCTCATCATCAATAAGGCGGCTCCTGAGCGGGTCTATGGCATCCTGGTTATAATGGTCTACAACCAGGATGAGCATTGAAACGAACAACAACCCAGTAAATATAATGATGCTTGCATACAGGCGTTTCCTGCTGTCTCCCACAAAATAATTAAAGTAGACGGCACATCCGCCGGTTGTTAACAGGCCCGCAGAGAAAGCACGGACATCGGCCATGCCCACGATATTGTATAACAATAATGCAAACAGGATCAGCAGGGTTTCTTTCCAATAGGCGAAAGCTTTTACAGGAACATACCTGAATAACAGTAACGGCACAATAAGTATGGTTGCCGGAATTTTTATCCTGTCGGTTATAAAAATAGTAAAGGCAAGCGTATACAGATATGCGGTCATTAAACCGAATATGAAAACTTTTCTGAGTTGCATTTTTATGAATTTTTACCTGTTTAGCAGGCAGCGTTTTATTGTAATGAAAATTACCCGTAGGTCTTTTGTAAAGCTTCGCTGATTGATGTATACCAGGCTCCGCGAGATTTTCATTGGCAAAATTTTGTTGATATAATATTTTTCAGGTTGTTGTGAAGTTGCAAGCAACGCGCTTTCATTAAAAAATTCCAGCGATGACCAATCGGTTAAACCAGGCCTGACATCAAGCACGCGAAGTTGCTCTGATGAGTAGTTGTTTACATACTTTTCAACTTCCGGCCGCGGCCCCACAAAACTCATATCACCCACCAGAATATTAAACAATTGCGGTAGTTCATCCAGCTTGTATTTACGCAGCCAATAGCCGGTAGCAGTAATACGGTTGTCGTGATGGCCAACTGTCAGTTGCCCGGAGCGTTCGGCGTTTACATACATTGTCCTGAACTTGTATAAAAGGAACACGCGACGGTTCTTTCCAACTCTGTTCTGCTTAAAGAATACGCCACCTGGTGTATCGGCTACTATTATCAATGCAATAACCGGTAGCAATGGCAACAGGATAACTATACCCATTAAGGCCACGGTAAAATCAAATACACGTTTCAATAACATATCAGGAAGTAGTTGCTAAAGCGTATGGCGGTGTTTGTTCTATTTTTTCCACAGCAAGCTGTGTCGCTACAGCCTTGATCACGCAATGAATAATGAGATCGGTTTCCTCTTCTGACAGTTGCGGATAAACGGGTAAGGATATTTCAGTTGCATACTGGCGATACGCCACAGGAAAATGATTTATATTGTAACCAAGGCTTTTAAAATAGGTTAGCAGCGGCAGCGGAATGAAATGCACATTAACGGCAATCTCCTGTCCGGTTATTTCATCGATGATAGCATCGCGCTGCTGTTCGGTTATGTTCTTTATCCGCAGCGGAAAATAATGATAGGATGATTCCCTGCCATCTTCAGACAGGGGAGGCTTGATAAACCAATCCAGCTTTTTAAAGGCATTCAGATATTTTAATGCAATAGCCTTTCTTAATGGCAGCGTTTTATTGCCATACTGCCTCAGTTGCCCCAGACCGATCGCGGCGCAAATATCGGGCATGTTTATTTTTAGTCCCTGAAACAGGATATCGTATTTCCAGCCTTTGCCTTGCGATTTGGCGAGTGCATCCTTAGTTTGGCCGTTCAGTGTGTACATTTTCAGATATTGGCGCTCTGCTTCGGTATCAAAACGATCCGGAAGATTCAGACAGATGCAGCCGCCTTCTGCAGTGGTAACATTTTTAACGGCATGAAACGAGTAAATGGTAACGTCACTGCTTAATGCAGCCGGTTGCCCATCGATGGTTGCCCCAAGTGAATGCGCAGCATCGGCTATTAACAAAATGCGTCCCAATGTCCGCTGTTTTTCAGATGCAGGATTAAATAGGCTATGGATAGCCGGCTCATGTATCAGTTCATTCAGCGAGGTGTAATCGCAAGGCCACCCTGCTATATCCACGGCTATTATTGCTTTGGTTCTGGGGGTGATAGCTTCCCTGACGGCGGCAGTTGAAAGGCAAAAATCTTCTGCAATATCAACTATTATGGGTGTGGCACCACAATGGAGCACGCTTAAAGCTGTAGCGCAATAGGTATAGGCTGGCACAATCACTTCATCCCCCGCTTGTACGCCAAACCACTTTAACATCATGATGGCGCCAGACGTCCATGAGTTAACGCATATTGCAGCTTTTGATGAGGTGAACTGCTGCATTTCGGCTTCCAGTGCTGCAACTTTGGGGCCGGTGGTAATCCATTGGCTGCGCAGTGTGTCCAATACCTCATCAATAACGGTCTGATCAATAAGCGGAGGGGCGAAGGGGATCTTCATTTGAGTTTGTTTTAGGTTGTATATCTTCCGGGCGCTGCAGTACTACATTTTTGATTTGTTCTTTGAGCGATCTTTTATAGATGAAATAATTTTCCCGGAGTTTTTCCATCATGCCGTAAGGTCTGTAGCTGATATCTTCAAACCTGGCGAATTGTGCCCAGCGTACGCTGATAAAGTCCTCCATCTGCTGAAACATTGCATCAGTGCAGGTTTCCGGGTGATAGTTGAATGTCCAGGTACCTTTTGTTTTTTCAATAGTTTCAGCCAATTGTACCGGTAGCCAGTTTAAGCCAAATCTTCTGTACGGAAAGGCCAACAAACCATCGCTAATCGTCCTGATATCGGTAACCTGCCGTAGTGCAGCGAGTGTCTGGCGGTCAAGCGAATGTGCCGGTGCAACAAATACCGGGGTGGAAACTCCTTCTTCATCAAATATTTGTGCAGCCTTAGCCAGCTTTTGTCCTTGTAAAGCTATCGGCATCCCTGCAAACTCCGCCCTGCCGTTGGTGCGGAGCAACCCAGCGTCGGTGCTGATGTACACATGGTCATACCCATGCATGCCTATTATATAACCATTAGCTTGCAGTTTTCTTACCAGGCTCCAGAAGTGTGGATTGTAAGGGCCGCAAGCACGTAGTTTCGGATCCTTATTTGCCGGGATAACAGCGATGATCGGCTTTATTCCGAACTTATCGAACACATCAAAAAAGCGTTGCCATTTTTGCAGGTTGCTATTATGGCAAAGGTCATCCAGGCGTATAAAGTATTGAACCATAATAAAAAAGCTAATTCTGTAAGCTTTAGAAATTAAAAATGAGGTCTTCCCAGCGATTGGTAATACACGCTGAACTATTGGTCTGGTTGATCATCTGAGCCTGCTCTCCCAGTCTTTTTTTCAGAGATGGGGACCTCAATACACGGTTTATGCCGTTTGCAAGTGCTTGTATGTCGTCAGCCGGTACAATTAAACCATTCAATTCGTTTATGATGATGTCTCGCGGGCCATAATTGCAATCCACCGCAACACATGCGCAACCCGAACTCATGGCTTCAATAAGGCCGTTGGGATAACCTTCATTTCTTGATGGTAACACAAATAATTCGGCCTGTGTATAATAATCCTCTACATTCTTTTTTTCCCCGGGCATGAAAACCCGGTTTTCCAAACCTAAACGTTCACACTGTGCGGTAAGCCGGCTTCTTTCTTCTCCTTCTCCTACAATAAGCAGATCGAGACCTTGGCTTTTTAATAGCGCAAAAGCGTCAATCAACCTATCGAATCCTTTTACATAAGCTAAACGGCCTACCGCGAGTATGAATTTTCGTTGATGCACCCGGTTGCCGGAAGGTGCCGGAAACAAACTAACCGGGTTGGGAATAACATAAATATTATTTAGCTGGTTGAAATATTGTATTTTACTTAAGCCTTCTGCAACACCATCAGAGCAAAGAACCACAGCTTTAGCTCTACCATATAAAAAGGCCAGCAATCGCCTTATCAAGTAATTGCGCACTCCGATAGCCCTGTGCGGCGATGTTCGCTCCGAAACGAGATAGCCGGTTTGGGTGAAAGAACAAATGATCCCCGTCCATAAATTAGCCGAAGTGATAAACGAAATAACCCTGTACGGACGTGCTGCCCTTATAAGCCGTAATAAACGGTACCCGGTAAGCCATGCATAACAGAGCCTGTAGGAAAGGTTATTGCCGCGCCGTTTAACCAGGTAATGAACAGTAATCCGCTCATCAATAGGATAAGCAGGCTGAGTATAATTAAGTGAAACTAAAATGATATTGTACCCTTGTTGAGTAAAATTATTGGCCAAAATGGTTATTACGCGTTCAGCCCCGCCGCTTCCCAGTGCCGGAATAACAAAAAGCAGGCAGTTGTCATTCAATAAATGTTTGCGACCCGCCATTGATAAGCCGTCTTAATAAATGTTTAATTTTTTATGGGTTAGTGCTTATAACCATTGAGCCTTGCAGGAGCGGATTGGAGCTCTCTGGCTATTTGTTCAACAGGCCTGTCATTGCTTGGCAGAGCAGGTGTAGCCTTTTGCGAATTGCCGAAATTTTGTGTGCGCAGCAATATGCGGCAAATAATGTCGATCTCTCCGGTAGTTAGTGTATGATAGAGCGGCAGGCAAAGTATCCTGGCTGCAATAGAATCGCTTACCGGCATTGTGCTGTTTTCTACATAAGGCAGTGCAGACAACGAGGGGTAAAAATAACGCCTGCCGTAAATTTGTTCTAATTCAAGGGCATCTTTGCTTTCTTTCATTAACTCTTCCGACCTGAAAATTACCGGGAAATAAGCATAATTATATTCCTCCGGAAACGGGATATGCTGAAACTGAATATTCAGTTTGCCCAAGCGTGCTTTGTATTGTTCTGACAGATATCGGCGTTGCTGCAATATGCTTCCGACGTGTTTTAAATTGCACAGGCCCATGGCCGCATGAAATTCAGAGTTTTTACCGTTGATGCCAGGCTCCGAAAAGGTGTCTATACCTGCATAACCAAAGCTGCGCATTATTGCTATTTTCCGTAACAGGTCAGGCGATTGGGTAATAACCGCTCCGCCTTCAATGGTATGGTAAAGTTTGGTAGAGTGAAAGCTCACCGTGCTGATATCGCCATATTCAAATACCGATTTCCCTTTATAGCGGCTTCCAAAACAATGCGCTGCATCAAATATCAGCTTCAAATTATGCCGGGCGGCAATGCGCTCTATTGCTTCGATATCACACGGATTGCCAAATACATGGGTGGCAAGTATTGCCGACGTTTTGCTGGTAATAGCTGCCTCGATTTTAGAAGGATCTATATTGAGCGTTTGCTGATCTATATCCACAAACACAGGCTTGCAAGCCTGCCAGATGATAGCGCTGGTAGTAGCAACAAAAGAAAATGGCGTGGTAATAATTTCGCCGCTGAGATCGAGCGCTTTGATGGCCAGTTGTAATGCAATAGTCCCATTGGAAACAAACAGCAAATGCTTTAACCCCAGATACTCCTTTAACTGGAGTTCCAGCGCGTTAACCAGCGGGCCATTATTAGTTAGCCATTGCCGTTGCCAAATTCCTTTCACGTAATCTTTAAATTCTTTCTCGGCAGGGAGAAAGGGCTTGGTAACTGGTATCATCTTTTTAAAATTAATTGAGTAAAATCTTGAAGTGCGGCTGATTTAGTAACCAGGCTAAGCATTCCATAAGCGGAAACAAAGGCTATGGACGTTATGCCAATCTGCATAAAATCATTGTGGGTTACCTGTATTAACGATAAGCTAAGCAGGTAACAGATAATTCCGCAAAACGCAGCCGTTAGTAAATTAGGTAGTACATCTTTCAACTGTTCCCGCATGGGATAACCAATTAAACGGCCGCTATAAAATGAATTTATGTAATAGCCCAGAAAGTTAAAAAACAGGTTGAAGTACAGTAGCCCGTAAATACCATACGATACGCAAATAAAAATACCTGTGATGCTAAGCACCTTTTTTATGGCTTCGAGCTTCAGGAACAGCGCCGATTCGCCCATCACTTTCAATACGTTGAGGTTATAAGAATGTAATGGGTACATTACGCCGCCTATACAAAGTATCCGGAAATAGGGTACCGCCGCCGCCCATTTGGCAGTCAATAACAGATTAAACAACGGACCGGCAATTATAGCCAGCAATATCAGCACCGGTGCATTCCAAAATATCACCTGTTGCATCAGTTTTTTATAAACAACCTTGAGCTGATTTACATCCTCTGAAAATTGTGCAAAATAGGGGTATGTAGCTTTATTTATTGCTGCCGATATATTACTTATCGGCAATTGGCTGATCGTATCCGCACGGCTATACAAGCCAAGTTCTGCCGCTGAAAAGTATCTGCCAATAACAATCAGATAAAGGTTCTGATAGGCGGTATCCAACAGCCCCGATAGGGTGATTTTATAGCCGAAATGAAAATGCCTTTTGAAAGCGCCTATATCGAAGATAAATGATGGCCGCCATGGCGAAAGAATCCAATGAAATGCAGTTGATGTAAATGAGTTACAAAGCATCATACCGGCGAGGCTCCATACACCGTAACCTAACCTGGCCATTAATATGCCCACGATACCACCAACTATTGATGAGGGTATCTGGATGTTGGTCTGCTTCCGGAACTTCATGTCCTTAATCAGCAGTGTACTTTGGATACCAAAAAAGGCATTCGAAATAAAGATCAGCCCATAAACCCGGGCCAGTGCAGTTAGTGCCGGTTGGTGATAGAACCGGGCGATAAGCGGTGCTGCAAAAAACAAAGCCGTATAAATAACGGCACTGCCGGCCAGGTTGAAATAGAATATGGTAGACAGATCTTTCTGATCAGGCTCGGATGTTCGGATGAGTGATGAGGTTAATCCGCTATCCATCAGGCTGTTGCCGATGGCTATAAACACCGAAAGCATTGCAATAAGACCGAACTGCGAAGGCTCAAGCAGCCTTGCCAGGTATATGGATATGCAAAAGCTCACGAGCTTTCCACTGATTTGTTGCCACAGCGCCCATAATATCCCGCTGACGGCTTTATGCCTGGTACTCATGATTTAAAGCCGGGCATCAACCAGCTCATTTGGTAGGAATGACTTGATATCGTACAGTACAGTATTGGGTTTACAGAGGGCCTTAAGATCCATCTTTTTAAATTTGTCGTGCGCCACTGCCAGGATTATTCCGTCATAGGTTCTTTGCTTTGATTCGCCGTTTTCGCAAATAATTCCATAGGATCTCATTACGTTTTCTGAGTCTGCCCATGGGTCATGCACATGTACCTTTACTTTGTATTCTTCAAGTTGCCTTACAATGTCAATAACGCGCGTATTCCTTACATCCGGGCAGTTTTCCTTAAAAGTAAAGCCAAGAATAAGCACGTTGGCGCCGGTGATGGATGTGCCCCTGCATACCATTTGCTTAATGAGTTGATTGGCTACGTAAGCGCCCATCGAGTCATTAATCCGGCGGCCGGCGAGAATTATCTCGGGATGATAGCCCGCTTCCTGTGCTTTTTGGGCAAGATAATAAGGGTCCACACCGATGCAATGGCCGCCCACCAGGCCCGGCCGGAAATGTAAAAAGTTCCATTTTGTACCGGCGGCTTCCAATACCTGGTTGGTATCGATGTTCAGCTTGTTAAATATCATGGCCAACTCATTAACAAATGCGATATTGATGTCGCGCTGCGCATTTTCAATCACTTTGGCTGCTTCTGCAACCTTGATAGAGGCGGCTTTGTAGGTTCCGGCATCGATGATAGAACTATAAAGCTGGTCTATAAATTCGGCTGCGGCAGGTGTAGAGCCTGAGGTGATTTTCCTGATGTTGGTAACTGTGTGGTCCTTGTCTCCGGGGTTGATTCGCTCCGGCGAATAGCCGACAAAAAAATCTTTATTAAACTGAAGACCTGATGACTTTTCCAGTACGGGAACACACTCTTCTTCAGTAACGCCGGGGTACACTGTAGATTCATAAACAACAATGTCGCCTGGTTTTAAAACATTACCGGCTACGGCGCTTGCCTGAAGCAAAGGCTGCAGATCTGGCCTGTTATTTTTGTCGACAGGTGTTGGTACAGTAACAATATAAACAGTACAAGACTTTAGTTTTTGACGTTGATTGGTCAGGAACAGACCTGTTGGCGTGGTGCATACCGGCGTAATAACAGACATCAGATGATCGTGGGATACTTCTAATGTATCGTCATAGCCGGATTGCAGCCGGTCAATGCGTCGCTGATTGATGTCATAACCAATAACTTTGTATTTTTTTGCAAATTCTGCAGCGAGTGGCAGGCCGACATACCCGAGACCGATGATCCCGATTTTTGGTTTTGGCAATTGATTTTTCATAGTCCGGCTTTAGTTTTGTTTGTCGATATCGCGGATGTGAACTTTGGTAACCAATGCGCAATCGATATTGTCAATTACCATCAGTACGTATTTACCTTGTATTTGAATTACATTTCCTGATTTACTTTCCATGGCGCCGTTTTTAATTTTGATCCGGTCGCCAATACTCAGACTGCTAAGGCTTATTATTTCAGCATCTTTACAGACTGACAATTGCCATTTAAGGTTTTCAATGATGCTGTCCCTTACCACGGCCGGCCGGCCCATGTAATAGATATAAGAGAGTACGCCCAGTGTTTGCAATGCCTTTTCCTGTTGGCTGCGTGTTACCCTTACAAACAGATAACAACTGAATAATGGCAACTCTACATTTTTTTTCCTGTCGGCCCATTGGTGGTTTACAACCTTTAGCGGGCAATAGCATTCAATGCCTTGTTCAATAAGCTTGTCTTGTATTTTCTTTTCCCACCGTGCCCGGGTATACAGTACAAGCCATTTTTTTTCAGACCCAGCGAAGGCAGTTGCCTTCAATGCTGCAGTTTGTGTTTCCATGAAATGAATTGATTATAGTGATAGATAAGGTTGATAACTCCCTTAGAGGTTGTTTTCACTTGCTTAAAGCAGTGCATGCAGGACGCCTATATTGCATCTTCACGGCTTCGCCAACTCGCTTACATGGCGGTTTCTACTTCTCATACGGCGGCGCCCTGCAGCCTGCTATTAGTTATTAATGATCCTTTCGCGGCTTCGCCAACTCACTTACAGGTGAAGCTGCGATTGGCAACAGTTCAATTAAACAAACAGTAACTATCTGCGTTCAGCAGCATATCCATAGCTGCCGTAAGCATATCCGTTACGGTTTTCCTTTTTGGCATCATTAAACACGACCATCAGGTTTTTGAATTTGCCGTGGTCATTTATATCTTTCAAAATTCCCAGTTGTTCTGTATTGGAATAATTGTAGCGGATCAGGTAAAGGCTAATGTCGGCATACTGGGCCAGGCTAAATGTATCAGCCACCTCACCAACAGGGGATGTATCCACTATGATATAATCATATTGCCTTTTCAACCAGTCAAAAAGCGATGTAACGCGTCCACTGGTAATAAGTTCTGCAGCATAGTCTGATAAGCTGCCACAACCCAATACATCCACGTTATCCATGTCATCTACGGGTTGTATGTATTTGGGCAGGGCAATGTTCTCATCCTGCAAAAAGTCTGTTATGCCTTTATCCTGTTCAATTTTTAATTTCTTAAGCAGGTCTGGTTTACGAAGGTCGAATTCCATTACCAGTACCTTTTTGCGCTGCAAGCCCAGCGTGAGCGCGAGATTGATACAAAAGAATGTTTTGCCTTCGCCTTTGGTGCAGGATGTTACCAATATTACTTTATTGTTATTGCCGGTATCAATCATGTTAAGATGTGTCCGTATATAGCGGAATAATTCGGATATGATGGTATTACCCCCGGCACGAACCACCACCGGGTCTTTTTGGGTGTAATGGCATAGTTCTCCCAATACTTTAACATCTGCTATTTGTTCCAGGCTGGAAGCATTGGTTACCTTCATATTTAATTTTTGCCGGCCCCATATCATCATGCCAGGTGTCGCTAATCCCAGAAAGCCACATAACATAAAAAGCAGCGACGTTTTGGGGAACACCGGTACACCTGTATAGCTTGGTTGGTCTACAACCTGTGCGGCCGGCACATTTGCCGAAAGCGCCAGGGCTATTTCTTCTCTTTTTTGCAGCAAGTACTGGTACAGGGTGGCTTTTATACCTTGTTCCCTGTTGCGTTCTAAAATCCCGCGTTCAACAGTTGGTTCAGATTTGAGCCGCTCGTCGTACACGAAAGAATTTGATTTTAAATTGTTGCGTTGGATAATGACCCCCTGTTTTATGTTCTTCAGGTTCTCTTTTATATGTGACAGCAGGGCCGATAACTGATTGCTAAGATTCTGAACCAGGGGGTTGCTTGCATCCGCATTGTTCAGCATGTTATCGCGCTGTATCTGCAGGTCATTAAAACGCGTAACCAATTCGTTCAATGCAACATCTTTCAGCCCCATAGTGCTTGGTATAACCTTGAACAGATTTTGGGGGTCGTTTAGATAATTTTCAATAGCTTTTATTTGCGATAGCTGCATATCCGATTCTGCCGTCATTTGGTCATATTCAGCAGATTTGGTAAGGTTAACTCCGTTTCCGGCAACAGCCATGCTGTTCGCTTTTTTAAAGACCTCTACGGTGGAATCGACCGCTGTGAGCTGGTTGCCAAGCAATTTTAACTGATTGTCGATCAGTGCAATGTTATTGATGGCGATAGCATTCTTTTTATTTACATTTTCCTCGTTATAAAGATTGACGAGCAGGCTAAGAAAAGCCATACCTCTTTCAGGAAGCGGATCATTAACTGTTAAGATAACGGTGTTGGATTCCTTGATAACCGGGTCTATTTGTAAACGGCCAAGGCTGTAAGCCGTTGCCATTTTTGACAAGTTGTTGAATTTAAAAGTGCAATTGCTTATACTGTCTGCATAAGGCTGCTTGCTAACAGCAAAAGCATAATTCTGATGCTGTATCAATTGGCCGTAATTATAAATCCAGCTTTTATCGCCTTCAAACAGGATGAATTGGCCGTTTGTATACGGTTTGATCCGAAAAACCTTACGATATGCGTTAGGCGTTAACCTGTGAATGGCGATTGCGTACGGAATGTTATTGCCATACAACTCCTTGTTGTGCCAGCCATCTTTCTTAAAAAAAGATACTTCTTGTTTTAGGCCTACCAGTGCCTTATAGATCAGGTCTCTTGATCGCAAAACTTCAATTTCATTATCAGTTGTTTTGGTTTCCTGAAACATATTAAGATCGCTGAAAGCCGTTGCTTTTAGTATGCCATCGCCTTTTTTGTCATCGTAAATGGTGACGGTGCTGTTGATCCGGTAAACCGGGGTTGTAAGGCGCACATATATCCAAACGCCGAGCAGGCTTGCAGCCAAACCTATTACGAACCAGTGCCAATGCTTCAGGTAGATCAGCATCGTATCTCTGTATTCTTGCAGCTTGGTTTTATTTTTTTGCGTTGCTTGCATGTTGCTTTTGGATTTAAGGTGAACTATCTTTTTAATAACACGGCTGCCAGCACTGCCAAAGCAGATATTGTGGCGGTAATGAGTGGCATCATCCGGGTGTTTTGGCTATATTCTACTGCTTTTGACCGGTCTGGTGCCACATACACTATATCATTTTGTTTCAGGTAGAAATAAGGCGATTTTACAGTTTCAATATTGTTAAGATCTAACCTCCCTATTGATTTGATGCCATTATCCTGTCGAATAACCAGCACATCCTGGCGGCGACCATAAACAGTCATGTCGCCGGCCATACCGAGGGCCTCCAGAACATTTATCTTATCTGAGTTGATGGTAAATGATGCAGGCTTATTAACTTCCCCAATAACGGTTACTTTAAAATTGATGAGTCTGACAGCTACCTTAGGATCCCTGATCTGTTTGCTAAGCTGTTTTGTGATAAAAGCCTGAGCCTGATCGATAGTCATACCTTCAACTCCGAATTCGCCTATCAGCGGCATGCTTATAGTTCCTTCTTTGCTTACGGTATAACCATTGAATGGGGTCTGTGTGGCGCTTGTATTGCTAACCGTTAAAAAAAGCTTGTTTGATTCAAGGCTCGCACTGTTTACAGATACATCCAGGATATCACCAGCACTGATGGTGGCGCCCATCTGAACAGATTCGGGCACCGAACCATTTTCATTAAGGTTACTGAAGTAAACAAGGTTTCTTCTGGCGGCGCAGCCGCTCAATATTATAATTACCATCAGAATAATTATCATCATACATGACAGGTAAATAATGGCTGAACTTTTTTTGGTGAAAGACATTGCTTTTGGGTTTTGATATACCAAATTTAATGTGCTGTTATACAATTACATACGAATTATATGGGTTGCCCGCTAATTGTATAACCCTCAGTTTTTTTTACAAATAGTGTAAACCCTGCGTCGCCTTTTTTTACACCCGGTGTGTAAATTGTTTTCCTTTTACACATGCGTTTACATAGCTGAGAACAGTGCCTGGAAACGAGTTTTATGAAAGCAGTGTTTGTAAATTCGCGAAAGTGCTATCTGATGGTTGGTAAATAAAAAAACGGGCCTGAACCAGTAGTCGCTTTACCTTAAAGCAAGCAGGTATAAGAGGTTCTGCCGTTATTCGACTGTGACGGATTTGGCCAGGTTACGTGGCTGATCCACATTGCATCCGCGAAAAACGGCTACATGATAAGCCAGCAGTTGCAAAGGGATACTTGCCAAAACCGACAGGAAGCATTCCTCAACCGGGGGGATCTCAATAAAATGGTCAGCCATGCCTTTTACCTGGGTATCGCCGGCAGTAATAATTGCAATAACAACCCCTTTTCTTGCTTTTATCTCCTGTATGTTGTTGATGACCTTGTCATAGGATGGCCCTTGAGTAGCAATAAAAATTACCGGCATTCCTTTGTCTATCAGTGCTATTGGTCCATGCTTCATTTCTGCTGCCGGATACCCTTCAGCATGTATATATGAAATTTCCTTAAGCTTTAAAGCGCCTTCCAACGCAACCGGAAAGCCAATGCCACGGCCAAGGAACAGGCAATTGCCGGAAGTTTTAATCTGGCAGGCGATTTGATTCACAATGTCGTTAACGGCCAGTACCGATTGTATTTTTTGTGGTATATTATTCAGTTCTGTTAACAGCGGCATAAGTTCCTGTAAACAGATAGCGCCTTTTTCATGGGCAATAAAAAATGCCATCAGCGTAAGTACGGTCACCTGTGCAGTAAATGCCTTTGTTGAGGCAACACCAATTTCAGGCCCCGCGTAGGTATAGATCACGGCATGGCAGATACGGGCAATGGTTGAGCCCGCAACATTGCACACGCCGATAACCGTTGCGCCCCGTTCTTTTGCCAGTTCTATCGCGGCGATGGTATCAGCGGTTTCTCCGGATTGGGATATTGCCAGCACCACATCGTCCGGAGCGATGATGGGGTCACGATATCTGAATTCAGATGCGTATTCAACTTCCACTGGTATACGGGCATATTGCTCAATCAGGTATTCCCCAACAAGACCGGCATGCCATGACGTGCCGCATGCAATAATGATTATGCGTTTAGCTGCTTTTAATTGCTGCGTATAATTTTTTAAACATTCAAGCTCAATTACTCCGGTGTTTGGGTCAAAGCGGCCGGTCATGCAGTCTCTGACGGTGCGTGGCTGTTCAAAAATTTCTTTGAGCATAAAATGCTGAAACCCTCCCTTCATGAAGGCCTCCATTTGTATTTGCAGGTCATGAACTATTGGCGTTAGTATTGCATTGTCCAGACGTTTTAGAAGCAGCTGATTATGTGTAAGCAGCGCCAGTTCATTGTCTTCCAGATAAATTACCTTTTTGCAATGCTCGGCAATTGGAGTATAGTCAGACGCGATGAAATATTCCTGTTGCCCGATGCCGATAAGCAGGGGGCTGCCTTTTTTTGCAGCGATCAATTGTGTTGGATCAGACCTGTCGAGAACGACAATAGCGTACGATCCTATCACCATGTTCAAGGCTATCCGAACGGCTTCAAACAGGTCAGTTTGTTCTGACTCCTGTATCTCCTCAATTAGATGAACAAGCACTTCCGAGTCGGTATCGCTCTTAAAAACATGGCCTTTGATAATCAGCTTCTCCTTTAACATCAGGTAGTTTTCGATTATCCCGTTATGTACAAGATGCAGCCGGTTATCACCTGAACTGTGCGGATGCGCATTCCTGTCAGAAGGTTCGCCATGAGTGGCCCACCGGGTATGGCCTATTGCAACGTTGCCACTCTTATCTTTTTGTTTCGCAAAAATTTCAAGAGCCGCCACATTGCCTGTTTTTTTGTACATATTGAAATTGCCAAAATCTGTTATGGCAATACCCGAGCTGTCATACCCACGATATTCCAGTCTTTTTAATCCGTTAATGACGAGCGGCCAGGCGCTGCGATCACCAACATATCCTACAATGCCGCACATAATATTGATTGTTTTTAAGTGAAATTTATTAGTCTGTTAATGGCAAAAATTAAATAGAGAGCTCTTCAATTAGATTGAACAAGGCCAGTTTTTCGTTGCGGTAATCCTTTGCAAAAGCGTTAATGAGCCTTTCAAAACTAATATGAGCATCAGCGAGCCATTCGGGGTCTTCTGTGGCCTTTTTTTCGCCGATTAACGTCAGCTGCTGCAGATGGCCGGCCAGTGATTTTTTTAATGCATCAATTTTTAATGCCCTTTTGGCCAGTTGGTGTAAGGCATGATCCAACTGGCCCAATTGCCCGGCATCAACTGCACTATGGGTATATTTTTCAACCAGCAAGCGGAAAAATTTACTTTCTCTTCGGTAAAAATCCATGTCTGCCACCCACTTACAAGCGGCCATGTAATAGTGCAGTGTTCTCGGTGAAAAACTTATCGGTGTTTTCATAGTTTCTCCAAATTGGCTTAGCCGGGTTGCCGATGGCTCTGCAAAAACAGGCTTTTGCTTGTTTAAAAAAAGTGTTTTTGTTGAATGGCCAGGCGCTTGGGGGTATGGGGTGATTTCTTGCATGGTAAAAAAAAATAATGGATTAAATTGAAATGAACGGTTCACCAACCAGCGGTGGACCGGCGGTTCCTGCAGCTGATCCATACCGCTGGTGTTCGGACATGCTGATGTTTAAAAGATCAGATCGATGTTCCGGGTATTAGTAACTCAGGGTATGGCTGAAGTTGATTTCGGGTTTGAAACAACTACCTGTTTGAAAGTAAACAGAGAATCTTTAGTTAACCTTGCCCTGGTTGATACATTCTTTTTTCAACCGGTTGATAATATTCATTCAAATTTTCGGGTATCCTGGCGTTATACCCTAAAACTTGTCTTAAATATTCGTTTAATCCTTCGCCAAATGAATAACCGAGCGCTCTCGGATAGTCAAGTTGCGGTTTAAAGAAAGGGCGGGTAAAAGCCATTGTAAGAGCTCTTCTTGGTTGGTCGGTATAGTTTTTACCGGCGGCATGCCATAAATTGGCATCAAATGCAATAATACTCCCTTTTTTAGCTACGGCGCGATCTGCATCTCGATAAAATTGATCTTCATCCGGTTTTTCTTCCTGTTTATGCGAACCGGATAAAAAGTATGTCGCGCCGTTTTCAAGTGTAAAGTCGTCGAGGATGACCATTAGCTGAATCATCAACTTAAAATCGCCGGTATAACTCCTGATATCGCGATGTATATTCTGAACATACCTGCCAGCATTTTTTGTGTTAATTACAGCGCCTAATGAATTGAGTATATAGTTGCCCTTTAAAAAATGCCTTATCTGATCGGCGCAATACTTTTGGCCAAGGAAGTCGAAGGTAAACGTATCCCTTTCAACCAGGTGATGTAATGTGCCATCCATATTTTCCGATATTCCATTGGCTATCTGTATGTTGCGCCTTAACTGATACAAGCCGGCCAATGAGTCGGTTATTTCCTGTAAAAGCATGGGGTCAACGGCATCTTCATAAATGATCCAGCCATGCTCGTTAATAATACGGTCAAATGTCGCCAGGTCGGCGTCAGCATATTTAAATTTATTTTCCATGTTGTTTTAAGTTTTATGTTCGCATTAATCAGCTGTAACTTCAATATTTGAAATATATGGCTGTGTTTTTCTTTTCGGTTGCCTGTAAAGGGGGAAATAGCTGGATTGTCCATCAATATCAGCCCCGGCTTTTGCAACGATATGATCATAAGCTGTATGGTTATTGATATAGCACCATATGTGGTCTTTTACCTGCTGGTTTGAGAATCGTTTCTTAAATTCAAATAGCGAATCTTCTTTGCCGCCAACGCCTCCCCCAAGATGAAATATCCTTTTGCCGAGTCTTCTGCCAACCATGCTTATTTCGTCTGTTAGCAGTTTGCTTGGCGACTCGTTTAAATAATCGGGAGATGTGGCAGAAAGGTGATTTCTGATAATGGTGTCTGACAGAAGTACAATAGCTCCGCAGGTAAGCGTTGTTCCGTCATATATGAGCAGCAGCTTATTATCAAAGCCGTCCAGGTTTATTATATCTGTAAAGTATTTCTCATCAAAGTAGTAATGTGATGATGCATTTAAGCGGTCCATATTTTTATGGTAGATATCAACAAAAGCTCTTATCTCGTCTATACCGACCGCCTCTTTAATTATGTAATTTTTTTCGCGCAGTTGCCTTACCTGCCGGCAAAGTCTTTTTTCGTATCCGTTTCGCTGTTCTTCAACAGACGACGACAGATCCATATATAATGTTGTTCCATTTTCAACTATACCACCTATGTTTTCCAATAGCGTACATTGATCAATAAATGGATGGAGCCTTGAAAATATACAAACCGCATTTTCTTCGGCCATAAAATTGGTAAATGCAGTTTTAAAATTGTTTAATGTGGTGTTTGACATTTCAGCTGCATTTACGTTTGAAACCGGGCCACTATAACCGTATACCGATGTCATATCGTAAAAGTCAGTATCGTCAATTTTTCTTTTTATAACGGGTAAAGCAATAAATATGTCGCCCTCCAGGTAAACAAATAGCAATGGTTCCCCTTCGGTGTTCATCGAATGATATACCCATGAATGAAATATATCTTGAAATAGTGCCTTGTTTATGTAATCATCCCATTCTTTTCTGTCTTTGACAGTTAAACTCCGATATTTCATAAGTTTTTAGGTTATAATAGTTTAATTATAATACAGGCTAACTAATGCTTACCTGATTTGGCCCTGAAGAGGGCAGAGCAGGGAGAAGATGCTGTTGTTATGCTTAAATAAGGTACTTGAGTGTGTTAAATGCTTTGCGTATCCTAAGCTGCCGGAGCTCAAATAAAATATCCCTTTTTAAATACAGCAGCAGTAATTTTCTTTTCTCGCGGCCCTGGTAGCTAAAGCGTTTAATGATCTGGTTAAAGTCGCTGATCACCATTTCTTTTCTTGCGTCTGTTTCAACCATACTCCACATACCGCCAACATGGTTGCGGTAGCAGCTCATCACTTCGGGCATTACATATAGTTTGCGGGACGTTTTATAAGTCGCAAAAATCTTTAGTAATTTATCTGCTGCAAAGAAGTTGGGGTACCATGGCTCGTCAAAAATCTGGTTAACCTCGGGAATATTGCGGTATACAACAGTAGCCGTTTTAGTTTCTACTTGTTTGCCTACCAGCAGATCATTGTAAGTATGCACCAATGGCTGCGGATCAGGGTCAACATGCAATGTGTTGTAATTAGTATCAATTACCCGTGTGTAATGGCAGCACATTATGTACTCGTCATTTTGTTCCAGAAAATCTGCTTGTTTCTGCAGCTTGTTCGGATCGGTCCAATAGTCATCACCATCGCAAAGCGCAATGTATTTCCCCGTGCAGGCTTTAATAATGTTCCGCATATTCTCATGCGCGCCAACATTCTTACTGCCACGGATTACCTTTATCTTGTCGGGATATTTTTTCTGATATGAATCGATTATTTCAGAAGCACCGTCGGTAGAACAATCATCCCCGATAACAATATTGAACGGGAAATTGGTTTTTTGCATCAGGAAGCTGTCAATTGCTTCGGCTATAAATGGCTTATGGTTGTAGGTAATACAGCACACACTTACCATAATATTACTATCTCTCATTATCTATAGATTTTTGCGATATCGGATTTGGTAATGTTTGATAAATTATTGACCAATATTTGATATAGGTTATACTTGATTAAGGCTTAATGGTATAGGTTTAATACAGCTTCGCTAACTCACTTACGGTGCTTTCTTGTTAGCTGATGAACTTTTATAGTAGTTAATGATTGTTCATCAAATCAGGGTGACAATAAATATTATTAATATTTATTGTTTTGATACTCAAATGTATTTAATCGGAATATAATATATCAAGAGGGTATTACGAGTTGCCCCTAACTTGTAACATATTTATTGGCTTTGCACGGTTAGTATACAACAAGTTTACACAACCTGTAAAAAAGGGTTTTTTGTATACAAGTAGTCAGGGCATCAGGGCATACAGAGATGAAGTACACGGATGAAATCGTAACCGAATTACTGATACATCTTTTCGTAATATTCCTTTGCCAGCCTGCCCGATTCAAAGGTGGGTACAATATCTTTTGCAGCTTGCTTCACTATTTTTAGCCACTGCTTTTGGTTGTTGTAATACATGGGAAGTAAGGTTTTTTCGAGGATGTCCATCATATTATCTGCCTCATGCAGATCCCGTTCATGCTCATTCATTTTGCCTTCAACAGGTTGTATTACAAAGCAATTTGTTTTATCATTTGCAAATTCGGGTACCCAGCCATCAGGCATGGAAAGGTTAATGGCACCGTTCATGGCCGCCGTCATGCCGCTGGTGCCTGATGCTTCATGAAACATGCGGGGATTGTTGAGCCATATATCCGCACCTTTTTTCAGATGGGCCGATAGTTCAAGTTCGTAACCAACCAGTACTGCGCAGTTGGCAAACGTTTTGGTGCGCGAAATAATAGAATTAAACTGTGCAATGCCATCAGAATCTTCGGGGTAAGGTTTGCCCGCCCAAATAAGCTGCACAGGCGTTTCCTGATTGTTTACAAGGTTAAGAAATCGCTGCCAGTCATACATCATCAGATCGGCACGCTTGTAGCCAGCAAAGCGGCGTGCCCATACAACGGTCAGCACATCCTCGTTAAACAGTTTGCCGCATTGATCGGCAACTATCCGGAACAGTTCGCGTTTCAGTGTTTTTTTACGGTTGGTGATCAGTGTATTATTGTTTTTGGCGATGGCATCATCCAAAATACCATCCTTCCAATAATTTTTATTTTGCGCATTGGTTACATAGGTGATTTCGGCTATGCCCGGATTGTCCTGCCACATCCGTCGGGCCACCTCATCATGCAGCCTGGAGACGCCGTTGGCTTTACGCGCAAATTTTAATGCAGCTATGGTATAGTTAAAGCCACCATCCGGAAGGTGGAGCAGCTTTCTTACTTCATCCTGGTTCAGTTTATAAAACAGCGACATGGTTTCCAATAGCTGAAAGCTGTGTTCTTCGTTTCCGGCCATTTCGGGTGTATGCGTAGTAAAAATAACACGCTTTTTAACCTCATCAATGTTTTTAAATTTATCATACAGATAAAAGTTCAGCGATACGCTGTGGCCCTCGTTCATGTGGTATACCTCGGGTTCCATTTGTAGCACATCCAGCAGCATGGCGCCGCCTATACCCAGTACTATACTTTGCGCAATGCGGGTTTGTTCATTGGCATCGTACAGGTGGTGGGTAATGGAGCGGGAAAGATCGTCGTTTTCAGGAACATCAGTACTAAGCAGAAATATGGGTGCAGTACCAAATGTTTCCGGTTTAAGAAGGTAGGCGTGTACATGTACCGGTGCATTGTGCACGGTTGTGGTAAACTGTATGCCTGTGTCCTCCAGAAAGCTATAGTTTTTAACAATGAATTCTGCTTTCATCAGTGCATTGCTGTCCAGTACCTGGTCGTAATAACCATATTTCCAAAGTATCCCGATACCAACAATGTTTTGTTTTAACTCATAAGCGCTGCGCATGTGTGAGCCGGCCAGAAAACCTAATCCTCCGCTATAAATTTTTAAGGCTTGGTCTACGGCAAACTCCATTGAAAAATAAGCTACCGCTTTTTTATATTTCGGATCCGGAGTGTATCCGAAAATAGTGGTTTTGTCTGTCATACGATTGATAAACCTAAATCTGGCGAGTTTGGTTTATTATATTTACGCTGCAATTGTCAATGCAATATCATTTGTTTAAACATCTGTTTTTACGTGCCTGATATGGTATAAGTATGTTAAAATTGATACATCTATCTTATTAATTTTTAATGAATTAGTGGTAGACTTGTATATTATGAAACCTGCCTTGAAGATTTATTTCCCAACAGTTTGCCTTTTTATGCTTGCGATGATGTGCGCAAATGTATCGGCACAGAAAAACCAGAGACATGTGATCATCGGTTATGCCGGTGGTTATCATGGGGTAATGGATACCACTATGATCGACCCAACCAAGCTTACGCATATCAATTACGCGTTTGCAGGCTGCGTGCATAACAGGGCGATATTGCCAAAGATTGCTACCGATACTATTAACTTAAGGTATCTGGTAGGGTTAAAAAGAAAGAATCGTAACCTGAAAGTGCTGATATCGATAGGCGGGTGGGGTGGAAGCCGTTTTTTCTCGGACGCTGTGCTTACTGATACCGCACGCAAGGCGTTTGCTTCCAGCGCGGCAACTATTGTTGGCAGGTATAATTTAGATGGTATTGATATAGACTGGGAATATCCGGATGATATTGGCGCAGGCAACATTTACCGTATCGACGATAAACATAACTATACGCTTATGTTTAAGGAACTGCGGCATAGCCTTGATTCAGTTACCAGCATTACGCATCATACTTACCTCCTAACGGCCGCGGTAGGCGGTTTTAAGCGCTTTCTGCAACAAACAGAAATGGGGCAGGCGCAGCGGTACCTTGATTACATCAACCTCATGACTTATGATTACTCACAGGACAGTTTAGGTGTTGCTGTGCATCATACTAATTTATATCCGTCAAAAATGGACACGTCGCCGCTGCAAAATTCAGTACAAAAAACCGTGGCCGATTTTGAAGCAGATGGCGTACCTGCCAATAAATTGGTGGTAGGCATTGCATTTTATGGCAGGGGCGAGGCGGTAGAAAATGCCGCGCTAAACGGACTTGGTACTAAATTAACCAGGGCACATGCGCATGGCGGTGGTTATACTTACCTGAAGGATAGTTTAATCAATAAAAATGGTTTCAAGTATTACCAGGATAAAGATGCCAGAGCACCGTATCTGTTCAATCCGGTTACACTACAGTTCATTACGTTTGACGACGAATGGTCGGTAAAGAATAAATGTAAGTATGTAATAAAGAATAATCTTGCCGGAGTGATGTTCTGGGAATACGCCAGCGATAAAAAAGAGTATTTACTAAAAGAGATTGACAAGGATTTGAAGTACTGAGTTGAGAAGCAAGAAACACGACAATAAGAAGCAAGATAAAGGACGTTTTATCTTGCTTCTTATTGTCTTACTTCCTATCTCTAATTATACATTAAATCTGAAATGCATAATGTCGCCGTCTTCAACTATATAGGTTTTGCCTTCTACGCTTAGTTTGCCGGCTTCTTTACAGGCGCTTTCTGAGCCGTATTTTACAAAGTCGTCGTATTTAATTACTTCTGCGCGTATAAAGCCTTTTTCAAAGTCGGTATGGATAACGCCTGCCGCCTGCGGTGCGGTAAACCCTTTGGTGATGGTCCACGCGCGCACTTCCTGCACACCGGCAGTGAAATAGGTGGCCAGGTTAAGCAACCTATAGGCCGATTTAATGAGTTTATTTACCCCCGATTCTGTAAGACCGAGGTCGTCTAAAAACATCTGGCGTTCTTCGTAGCTTTCCAGTTCTGATATTTCAGCCTCTATCTGGGCTGATATCACCAGTACTTCGGCGTTTTCATCTTTCGCAGCTGCTTTTACCTTTTCAACGTAAGCGTTGCCGGTGTTAACGGCGCTTTCTTCCACATTGCAAACGTACATTACCGGTTTGGCGGTAAGCAGAAATATATCAGCAATGTATTCTTTATCTTCTTCGGCAACAGGAGCAGTGCGGGCCGATTTACCAGCCTCAAGGTGATTTTTATAAATGCTTAAAACGTCAAAAGCTTTTTTAGCTTCTTTATCATTGCCCACTTTGGCAGCTTTCTCTATTTTCTGTATCTTTTTATCTACCGACTCCAGGTCTTTCAACTGCAACTCGGTATCAATGATTTCCTTGTCGCGGATTGGATCTACAGAGCCATCCACGTGAATCACGTTATCGTTATCAAAGCAACGCAACACATGAATAATGGCGTTGGTAGAGCGGATATTGGCCAGAAACTGGTTACCTAAACCCTCGCCTTTGCTGGCGCCTTTTACAAGCCCGGCAATATCTACTATCTCAATAACGTTTGGTACAACGTTTTTAGGGTTCACCAGTTCGGTAAGCT
>JBQCIS010000234.1:0-2975 GCA_051953515.1 Mucilaginibacter sp. | reverse complement strand
CTCTTTTTCGAGTTGCTCCAGCGCATCAACATTCACCTTCTCTATCTCGATAGTGAGCAGGTCTACCTTTTTGCCAAATTTGTAAACGGTTTCGTAATCGCCGAGGGAGCCAACGGTAAATTCGTCGCATAGTTTACGGCATGGCGCCTCGCGGTCAGGGTCGAGTACCTTTACGGTAACGTTGTAGTTAATAGCTTGTTGTATGAGCATGCGGCCCAGTTGACCGCCGCCTAAAATGCCCAGTTTCAGATCGCCGTAGAATTTCTTCATTTGTTGGTGCAAGTTTACCCCAAATCTTTCAAAAAGCCTAAACTCTTGTTAAACAATGATGGTCATTCCACTTTGTTTACCGTCCGGAAGTAATAAAACGCGTGGACAATGGTATAAACAGCCGCCAGTATCAGGTAAAACACCCGGGTGTTATAACTGCTTTTTGTTACCAGCACGGTAACAATCAATACCACCGGCCCCGCAAAATAAAGCAACAATTTCATTGCCTTATTACGGCGTATCTCCGGATTAGCCAGGAACAGCACCGGAAGCGACATTCCCACCAAAATGGCATTTAAAAAAAGCGACCCGATAAGGATTTTCGGTAAAGCATGCGCATAATCGCCGCTGCCATCCTGATGCGTTAACGCATACCAAATGCAGGTTGCGGCAATACCAATGATGGTTGAAAATATAAATGTGCGGAAAAGTATTTTAGGTAAACCAAGCATAAAACAAAGCTACATGTAAATATTATTGCTTCAAAATAGACAGGGAGACGCAATGTTTTGCGTCTCTGCCATTTTACAGGTAAAGCAGACGGCCTTTTATTTTGTAATAATAGGCATGCGCCATCAGCATGATAGTGATTCCGATAGTAAATATGAGTATCACGCAGCCTGTTATAGCGTTTGTAATATTAAACGGATGCTTGGCGACATTGCTTAGCGGAACCACCAAAAACTCCATTATTGCCCAGGTAGCCACACCGTAAAATATGGCAATGATGATCTTATACCGCAAAATGGAATTAAACAGCGGATAGCTTAAGAACCACGCGACAGTAAAGCACAGCGCGATAAGGTAATGCAGCAATATGCCGTAAACGATCATGGTTTCGCCGCCTGTCATTGCCGCATTGCCGAATACGCCGCTCGCTACATTGCGGAATACATCCAGCGTAATGGTGTGGGTGTAAAAGCCCATCCAAAGAATGGCAGCTATCCCGTCAAACGTTCCTGCCATTAGCCATGTAAGCAATATGGCCGCTATAATGCTGGGTTTTTTAGTGTAAACCAGTGTTGACATTGCAATTATTTGGTTTACACTAATATAGAAAAAAAAAATAATTATCCTTTCACAGTTTCTTCCCAGGCATGCGCCATTAAGGCCGCGCCCGCTATTGAAGGGTGCACGCCATCCAGCGACCAGTAGCTTGCCGGTGCGTGTTTCAACGCCTCATCCATTACAGATTGGTAGGGGATAAATGCAGCACCAAAATCTTCCGCAGTTTTGCGTGCTGCTTCACGGTAGGCGTCAAATGCGGGGAACCAGCTATCATCAACCGCCTTAACTCCTTTTATGGCATAGGGTTCGCCAATGATGAACTTTACGCCGGGAAGTGCTTGTTTTGTGCGGTCGAGCAGTTTATGATAATCGTTGCGATAGGTTTCAATAGTACCTTTGTAGCCCGAAGTGATGGTATGCCAGTAATCGTTTACGCCAATCATTATGCTCAATACATTTGGTTTTATGGCAAGAGCGTCATTATCCCAACGGTCGGCTAACTGGAACACCTTGTTACCACTGATGCCTTTATTGTAAATGAGCAGCTTCTTATCGGCATATTTTCGCAGCAGGCCCGATGCTGTGAGCAATACATAGCCAGACCCCAAAGCCCCGAAATCGTTCGGGTTGCTTTTGTTCTTATCGCGCCCCCAATCGGTGATAGAATCGCCCTGGAAAAGTATAATATCATTTTCCTGCAAGGTTACTTTCTTAGCCGGTGCTGCTTTTGCAAATGCGGTAGAAACAATAGAAGGCACGCTTAGAGATGCCATAGTGCCGATAGCGGCATTTTTGATAAAATTACGACGGTTGCTCATTTTTTAGTTCATAGTTGATGGTTCATAAATGATAGTTCATGACGGAACTACCAGATGAAAGAATGCAGAGCGAATATAACTGATTCACGTCATTACGTGCGCCCTTTCGTTAATTTATTAATATAAAAAGCAAATAATGTATCAGCAAATAAGTGGCCTTTTGCCATGATCAATGAACTATGAACCACGAACTTCAATAAAAATCCTACCTTCGCAGCATGTACCAGCTGATCAAACCCATACTCTTTAAGTTCGACCCGGAGACAGTGCATTATTTCGTTACCCGTAACCTGCGCCGCTTTAACCGTTTACCAGGTGGGGCTGGTTTGAGCCGGACAATATGGGATTTGCATGATCCGCGACTTGAACGGGAAGTTTTGGGGTTGAAATTTAAAAATCCTGTCGGGCTGGCTGCGGGTTTTGATAAAAATGCCGAGGTGATCAGCGAAATGGCCAACCTCGGTTTTGGCTTTGTTGAGATTGGTACTGTAACGCCGCTGCCACAGCCGGGAAATCCCAAACCGCGCATGTTCAGGTTGCCTAAGGATAGCGCACTGATTAACCGCATGGGTTTTAACAATTTTGGGGTTGATGTAGCTGCGGCTCATATTGCCGCCTATCGTAAAAATGCATCGCCGGCGCAAAAAGGACTGATCATTGGCGGCAACATCGGTAAAAATAAGGTTACCCCTAACGAGGATGCGGTAAGCGATTATATTAAATGCTTTGATAAGCTTTTTGATGTGGTTGACTATTTTGTGGTGAACGTAAGTTCGCCCAACACTCCCGGCCTGCGCGAATTGCAGGAAAAAGGCCCGTTATTAAATATTCTCGACACGTTGCAGCAACGCAATAATAAAAATGGCATCAGCAGGCCTA
>JBQCIS010000233.1:0-29109 GCA_051953515.1 Mucilaginibacter sp. | reverse complement strand
CAACCTCGTCGTTATATAAATCGTACCATTTACCGGCAGGAAAATACACTTTTCCATACTGCATTGTGCTTGCAAAAGGCGCAACCATAAAGGCGTGCCCGAAAAGGTATTGATTTTCGAAATCAGTACTGTAAATATTTTCGTCATGCGTGTAGTTGATAGCCAGCGAACGCATTACCGGCAAACCATCCTGCGTAGCCTCATAGAATGTAGAGTATAAATAAGGCAGTAGCTTATAGCGCAGGCTGATGAAATTACGGGCGATCTCTAATGCTTCCTCGCCATAGGTCCACGGCTCAGACGAGCGGGTATTTACCGCTGAGTGGCTGCGGAAATACGGGTTGAAAGCGCCAATTTGTATCCAGCGTTCATAAAGCGGAACAGTTGTACCGCCTGTAAAACCTGCTATATCCATACCTGTGAAAGGTACCCCGCTCAGACCCAAGCTGTTTAATAAACGTACGCCTAAAAGCATGTGCTCATCCGTCGCAACATTATCGCCGGTCCATATAGCGGAATAACGCTGCAAGCCTGCATAACCGGAACGTGTTAAAATAAACGGACGCTTGCCGAATGCTTTCTTTGCACCTTCATAACTGGCGTGTACCATATTAAGGCCATATACATTGTGCGCCTGCAGGTGCGACGCCAAATGTCCGTCAAAACTGAATAACACATTGTCGGGCATTTTTTGGCCCCAGGTAGATATTTCATTCATATCATTCCACAGGCCGCTTACGCCATCTTCGCCATACTTTTTAATTTGGTTGCCCCACCAGTCGCGGGTTTTCTGGCTGGTAAAATCGGGGAAGTTGCACCAGCCTGGCCAAACCTGGCCGGTATAGTTGGTGCTATCCGGATACTTAATAAAAACGTTGTTCTTCAGTCCGCTTTCATAAGTAGCATAGCCCTGCTCGGTCTTTACGCCGGGGTCAACAATCACCGTTAATTTAAAGCCCATATTATTGAGCTTGTCGGTCATCTGTTTTGGGTTCGGAAAGCGTTCCTTATCCCAGGTGAATACCTTATAATGATCCATATAATGGATATCAAGCGTGATACCATCTGCCGGAATTTTTTTCTCTCTTAATGTTTGCGCTATACGCATTACCTCTGTTTCGGGGTAATAGGTATAACGGTTCTGCTGATAGCCCAGGCTCCAGAGCGGCGGCAATTTCATACGGCCGGTAAGGCTGGTGTATGAAGTAATAATACCGGCCACGGTGCTGTGGTAAATAAAATAATAGTTTAATTCGCCGCCACGTGCACCGAACGACGAAAATCGGTTATTGCTGGCGCCGAAATTAAAATCGGTTTGCCAGGTATTGTCAAGGAATATACCATAATTCAGGCTATGGTGTATGCCTATGTAGAAAGGGATAGTGGAATAGAGAGGGTCTCGTTCCGTACTGTAAGCATACGCGTCGGTATTCCAATCGGTATAGCCATTGCCTTTTCGATCCAGTGGGCCGGTTTTTTCGCCGAGGCCAATAAAGCGTTCGCCATCTTGCATTTTCTTATAATCGGTTACCGATTCATTTACCCAAGAGGTTTGTAAACCAAGCTCATCTTCATTGATCAATTTGCCATCGCGTGTATAAAAAGCAATAGCAAAAGGCGATTTTTTGATCACGGCTTTTAACGAATCTGTTGTAATATCTACCTCAGTTTCGTTTTGTGTGATACTGGCATTGGTATGCACCGGCTGGCTGATCACCGCGTAGCTGAAGTCGGTACCAAGCGCCTGTTTATCCATGCGCACACGGATAATGTTTGCACTGTACACCGTTACTTGCACATAAGTATTATCGGTTGTAATATCCACCTGCTGGCCGCTAACGGTTACGTGGGTGATATTACCTGCACTTTTAACCGGGCTTGTTTGGGCAAATATTTGAGAGCAGACAAGTAACAGGGGTAAAAACAGGAAATAGCGTAAGCCGGGCTTCATTATTATTTTTTAGAAAAGTTATTCACAACAAACCCGCCGCGAGGGCGGGTTTGTATAGTGTTTTTATTTAAACAGTAAGTTTAAAAAGCAATTATTGCTTTACAACTGAATAAGTAGCCAATGTTACAGCTGGGCTGCCATAATTACTTGGAGCCATGTTGAAGGTAACTTTGTATGTACCTGTAGCCGAAACAGTGATGTTGTTATTTGAAGTATTGTTCAAAGTGTTAGCAATACCATCACCTGCCGAACCGGCTTTAGGAATACCCCAACTGTTTGTCCACTGTGCATCCTGGCGGAATTTAAAGGCACCTGTTGATGTAAGCGGCATGTTTACTACCCAGTTGTTGTTACCATCGTTAACAAACTTCATAAAGGTATCAACACCCCAGCCACCCGCTGCATCGCCGGTTACGCTGTAGTAATCTGCAGGTACAATGTTAATGGTACCTACATTTGAGTCAAATGTAACTAAGTAATAGCCCGCTGCTAAAGGTGCATAAAAATTATTAGGGCCATCGTAAGTTGTATTATATTTAACCGAATCACCTGTTAAAATGCCCTGATTAGTTGCCCATTTATGAGCCCAGCTACCTTTTACCGGAACAATTAGAAACTGATTATTCCCTGCTGTAAAGTTAATTATACCTTTATAAACGCCGTTGCCCGTCACTGAAACAAGACTATCTTCCTGTGCTCCCGGATTGGCCCAACCTTCATAAGCACCGGGTACGTATACCCACGAGGTAAGGTTAAATGGTGTTACGGTAACAGAAACAACGTTTGAGTAAGTAGCCTCGGCAGCACTCAGCCCGAATTGTATACGCACATTTACCTTTGAAGCTACCCCTGCAGACAGGTTAAGCTTTAACAACATGTTGTTAAAATCCATGGTATTGTAGCCCTGGCTGTAAACTTTTGTGCCCAAAGTAACAGAGGTTGGGTGCTGCCAATTATCACCGGCCGCATCAATCTGCAATGTGCTGGTAACTGCGGCGTTAAAGCCGAATTTTGGCGCGGTTGTGGTAAAAGTGATCACCTTTGTGGTATCGTTTAGCTTGGTTTTGTCAAGCGGCAATGTAGTTGTACTTGCAGAAAGCGTACCCGAGCCACTTGCGTTGAGTGTAACCTTAGGATCGTTTTTGGTACAAGAGGCCAACGCCAGCAGCGCCATGCTGCCGAGCGTTAAAATTTTTGTAAGACCTGTTTTCATTTTCTTTTTTGTTTAACTCACTTAATCTATAAGGGGTCGAAAATATCTTTAATTAATAGCCAGGGTTTTGAGCAAGGTTAGGATTAACCGAACGGTCCTGCTGTGGTATTGGATATATGTTTCTGTAATCAGGCACGGAAGTACCGGCTTTTACACCGCCTTTCCATGGCCAAACATAACTACCACTGGTGAACAAACCATACCGGATCAAGTCTGTACGGCGGAAACCTTCCCAGTACAATTCACGGGCACGTTCATCAAGGATAAACTCCTTCGTTAACTGTGTGGGTAAGGTAAGCTCTGCACCGGCTGCTACTGCTTTTGCAGCAGTTCCGTAAGCACGGTCAATGATCTTGTTAATATAGTCCAAAGATGTGGTGCTTGCGATATTATTGGCCCGTACATCTGCTTCAGCGTATATTAAGTACATTTCAGGCAAACGGAACAAAGGCTCATCAATGTCTGAAAAGCTTGGGTTTGATCCCTGTGCGCCAGAAGATGTTACGTTCCTCCACTTAGTAACTGCTAAACCATCGGTAAATGTGGTAATGCTGTTTATTGTTTCGTTCTGGCCATCATACCAAAATTCTGCACGGGTATCCACGTTACCATTGTTAGGGAAGTTAGTAGTATTCTGTGTTTTAGGAGAAGGGAACTTGCTTACCAAAGCACTGGTGGTGCGGATACCATCCCAGCCGCCTGCTATACCGAAGTTTTGAGATGGCATAGTACCACCAACAGAAGCATGTGTCATGAAAGTAGTACCGCCGTAACCCTGGGTATTATTACCATCATATGGGATAGCGAAGATATTTTCTTTCTGGGCGCCGTTGGTATTATTATCTGCCAGCATCAGGTTATCATAGTTGCTGTTCAGCGTATAACCTGCACCAATAACTTTGTTGGCATAAGTCATAGCATCAGTCCAGCGTGCTGTACCGGTATAAACCTGTGCATTCAGATACAGGCGGGCAAGTAACGCCCAGTCGGCACCGTTATCAACACGGCCGTATTCATTTTTCATCGGAGCAACCAACTGGCCATCTATTGCCTTCAGTTCGCTTTCAATGTATGAGAATAAAGCAGGGCGGGTGGTTTGCGGTGGTACTACCGAACCAATCGGCGTAGTTTCTGTGATAAATGGCGGCTTGGCAAACAAGTCCATTAATACCCAGTACTGATAAGCGCGAATGAAACGCGCCTCTGCCCTATAGTAATGTACATTGGTAAGGTCTTGCCCCGTGATACCTTCTTTTGACATGTTGGCATCGGTAGTTTGCACCAGGAACTCATTGGCCAAAGTAATCTGGTACATTGACCTGTAATACAAACCGGTGAGGATGGTGTTTGATGATGACCAACTCATCTGGTGGAAGTCAGGCACACCAGGGTCGCCCCAGGCGATAACAGCCTCATCAGTTGGCAATTCCTGAGCATACCAGAATAAACGGAAGAATTCAGACGTACCTTCATCTATACCAGCAACGTCGCCACTGCCGGCAGGGCCGCTATTTCCCGTAAGCACAAAGCTGCTGTAAACCTTGGCCAGCGCCTGTTTAATCCCTGTTGGCGTACTGTACACCGCCTGGGAGGTAACCTCATAGTTTGGCGTAAGAATGAGGTTCTTTTTACATGACGTGAAGCTGAAGGTTACTACACCCGCTAACACCATCATGATCAGTGAATTTCTTTTCATTTTTAGATTTCTTTTTATATCAATTACGAATAAATTATAAACCAAGATTTAAACTAAGTACGAAGGTGCGGGGCCGTGGATAAAGGTTGTTATCAACACCGCCTGAAACTTCCGGATCGAGACCTGGATATTTGGTAACTATGAATACGTTCTGCACATTAAAGCTTACACGAAGGTCGGTAGTATTTTTAAATAGTTTACCAAAATTGTAGCCGATGTGCGCGTTATCCATTCTTAGGAATGACGCATTATACAGGTAATAATCTGATAATAGGTCAAGGCTGCCGTTACCAGTTAATCCACTTTTCAATACGTCATTATTACCATTTTCGATAACACCAATCGGGTTCAAAATATTACGTTGTATACCTGTTGTAGCTTCGCTGTTATAGTAAACGTAGTTTCCAAAGCTTGCACGCATTACGCAGCCAACATTCCAGCCTTTATAAGTAAAATCCGTATTGAAACCAAGATATTCCTGTGGGTCAGGGCTATGCTTAACAACAAGGTCAGAGCTATTAATCTGGCCATCGCCGTTTTGATCAACAAACACACCATCAATAGGCTTGCCGTTTGCGCCATACACCTGTTGGTAGGTAGCGAAACTGAATTTAGGATAACCTAATTGCAAAGTTTGAATAGTGTTACCTGTACCGCCTGATATACCGGTTACATAAAGAGCACTTTCGTGAGCATTCTTGATCTGTGCAAGATTGGTAACATTGTTCCTGTTTACAGTAAAGTTTAATCCAGCAACCCAGCTTATATCCTTCTTCTGTATGATCTTACCGTTTACGCTAAACTCAATACCTTTATCGGTCATGTTACCCACATTACCGGTGATAAGATTGGTGAAGTTTTCACCTGCCGGCTGAGGTATCGGATATAAAAGCTTTTTAGTTGTTCTGTAATATGCATCCAAACTACCGGTCAGGCGTTCGTTAAAGAAGCCATAATCGATACCTATGTTTGAAGTATTAGTTTGCTCCCAGGTACGACCGGTATATAAACCTCCCGGGCGGTAGCCTTCATAAAAAGTATTGCCAAACTGGTAACGGGCTGCAGGGTTGCTCAAGCTGTATTGAGCCAGGTAATCATAGTCGCCAATACCTTCCTGGTTACCTGTAACACCATAACCTAAACGCAGTTTTAGGTTTGATATAACATTATCATTTTTCAGGAAATCTTCATGATTAATTACCCACGCGAATGAAACCGATGGGAAGGTACCGGTACGTATACCAGGTGCAAATTTGGTTGAAACGTCTGAACGAATCGTACCTGATAAAATATACTTGTCATCGTAATTATAAGTAGCCCTCGCAAAAAGTGCGGTAAGGTCATATTGGTCACGATTGAACGCATAAAGCGGAATAGTATTAGGATTTACCTCACCATTACCAAAATAAGTTGGATAGTTATTGGCAGTGATAGTAAATGTTTGTTCTTCATAACCCGCGGTAGCGCTTACGCTACTTTTTATATTGGTAAAATTGTGAGAGTAGCTCAGGTAACCGTCAAAGCTCTTATCATTTTGTACTTTTTTGTACGATGAGTTTGAGCCTCGCTGCAAATTACCATTGGCATCATTTGAACCAGGATACTGAGAGGCGGCATAAGCAGGAATATCATTAAAGCCGCTTCCATTTGAATAATCGATCGAACCATCCAAGATCACATGCAGGTCAGGCAGGAAATGAACTTTATAGTCAACAGCCAGGCTGGTGATAGCACGTTCTGTATGGCTCCTGTTATTTTCCTCGTACAATAAACCAACGGGGTTAAGCGGCGCAAGTGATTTCAGGCCGTCAGCAGCAGATGGGTCAAGAATTTCATAGTAACCGCCAAAATTGCTGTTACCGGAATAAACAGGCAACGTTGGGTTAAAACCAACAGCGCTGCCTATCACACCGCCTTCATTAGCAAACCTTTGTTTCGCCGAAGTTCCCAAAAAGTTAAAGTTCAGCTTTAAGTGGTCATTTAATAGGCTTGGAGATAAGTTTACGCTACCAGTATACCTGTCAAGGCCGGTAGTTTTCAATATACCATTTTGTTTGTCATAACCAACTGATACACGGTATGGCAATTTGCCATTGGCAGTTGCACCTGATATGCTTAGGTTATCATCTGTGCTCACGGTGTTTTGGTATATTTGTTTTTGCCAGTCGGTATTAGCAGTACCCAATTGCGCTATTTCGGCAGGTGTGCCATTAGCGTTTACATAATCGCGAAACTGTGTTGGTGTTAATACGGGGTATTCTTTTGGCAGGTTGCCAAACGATACATTGCCGGTAAAGTTGATCCTTGGTTTACCCTTAGCACCTTTTTTTGTGGTGATAATGATAACACCGCTTGATGCCCTGTTACCATAGATAGCGGTAGCAGAAGCGTCTTTCAGGATAGAGAACGATTCGATATCGTTAGGGTTGATCAACGCCAACGGATCGGCAACACCGGCAACACCATCATTGCTGATAGGCACACCGTCGATAACGTACAACGGTTCGCTGCTGCCGTATACAGAAGCACCGCCGCGGATACGGATTGTTGGTGCAGAACCAGGAGCACCGCTGCCGCTTACAATAGATACACCCGCAACCTTACCCTGAATTAAACCTTCGGGCGAAGTTATGTTGCCGGTATTAAAATCCTTAGAGGTTACACTGGTAATAGAACCTGTAAGATCTTTTTTCTGCTGTGTACCGTAACCGATAACCACAACCTCTGCAAGATCTTTTGCACCGGGAATTAAACTGGCATCTACGGTAACGTTCCCGGACACGTTCACAACTTTTTCCATTGGCTTATATCCAACAAAACTAAATTGCAATGTAACAGTACCTGATACGCCTGTTAAACGGTATACACCGTTTATATCGGTTGCGGTACTTTTTTGTGTTCCTTTTACTGTAACAGTAACGCCGGGTAATGTCTGGTTGTTTTCATCCAGCACCTTACAGTTGATCACACCTGTTTGTGCGAAAACGGTAACCGCGCTCATTACAAAAAGTAGAAGGAATACATACTTGATTAAGTAAGTCTTTTTCATTAATTTTTGGTTTTAGTTATTAAACTGGTCAATAGATCAGTGTAAAAGTACTGGGAAGGTAACTATCTGCAAATTTTCGCCCTGATAAGTTATTAACATTTTGGAACGTGTTAAAAATCATTGTCCGGACATACTTTCATTTTTCAAACTAAAAGATTAATTGATTTTAAATCATTGTAAATCAGTTAATTATAAATAAGCCCTATTTGCTAAAACGTATTCACCAAAATTTAGCGGTTTTTTCCCGGATTCCGGGAACATTCCCGAAATGTTAATAACTTTGTTAATAAGTTTTAAATGTCCAATTAACCTTTATCGTGAAAATCTGCCCAAAAATGGCGTTCCTCCAAAAATATTTTATAAAAGGTGTGCAAAAATACCCTTCAGGGGGCCGTGAAATTAAAGGGTAGAACTGCGGTTAATAATGCGCGAGTTAAGTACCACCTGATCATTCACCGGGTCGTCCTGTTCGAGCATTTTAAAGAGCAGTGTGGCGGCCTCCATACCCATCTCGTAGGCAGGCTGGGTAATGGTGGTAAGTGCGGGGTTTAGTAATGAGGCGATCTCGAGACTCGAAAAGCTGATCACCTTTACCTGTCCGGGAATATTGATGTGCATGTCATGACAAACGGAATAGGTAGCAAAAGCCAAACGCTCAACTGAAGCAAATACGCCATCAATGGCAAGCGTTTTAAAAGCATTGGTGAGGATGGTATAGTTCCTGGCATCGTCGTTAGTACAGTCGATGATCAAATCATCCTTAAAAGGCAGTCCGGCATGTTTCAGCGCATCAAGATAACCCTGCATACGCATTTTACCTATCGAAAGCTGCTTGTTGGTTACCAGGAAAGCTATGTTTTTGCAACCGGCCTCAACCAGGTGCATAGTGGCTTCAAAACTGCTGCCATAGTCGTTGGTCATTACTTTGGCAGTGTGTATATCGTCGTACACCCTATCAAAAAACACCAACGGGATATGTTTTTCCTGTAGCTTGCGCATGTAACTGTGGTCATTCGCCTCGCCGGAAACCGACATGATGATACCATCCGCACGCCCGTTGTACAGATCATTTACATAAGCTACTTCGCTTTCAAATTTGTCGCCGGTGAGATAGATCAGCAGGTGATAGCCCTTTTCACGGGCTACGGTCTCTATACCGTCAATAGCCTGTGAGAAAAAGTTGTTTGCGATCTGCGGAACAATAATGGCAATGTTCTTGCTCTTTTGCGCCCTTAAGTTACTGGCGTGATGATTGGGTTGATAGTTTAACTCTTTTGCAACCTTAAGAATACGCTCTTTGGTTTCAATATTAATGTCACTATGCCCCCTAAATGCCCTTGATACCGTTGATTTGGACAAGTTAAGGCGTTGCGCGAGTTCTTTAATATTGATGTTGGCCATGGCATTTATTTACCATATCCGCAAAATCTGCATTTATCACTTACATTATTCCTATTGGTTTAGTGTAAAAAATGTTAATTTATAAACGGTTACAGTATTTGTAAATGCTAATGTAAAGCTATTTAGTAAATAAGTGAATGATTTTTTTTTAAATAAATATGTGTAAAACTGACAATAAACCAGCAGCAACCCCGCTGTATTACTGGTTCTTATTCAATTTCTCATAATCTACCTTTATTTTACGGGTATCTTTCTGCTCATTCCAGGTATCCGTACGGAATGGTTCGGCAGGCAAGCCGGCGTTGTTCATCAGGTTGGTTACGGATGTATTGGTAAACGCATAGCGCACAGCCTTCACATCCAAAACACTGTCTGAATGCAATATTACCCTATCGCCTTTGATGGCTGCTTCGGCCGGATAGAAAACATGATCATCCCCCGCTACAAAGAATAAACGGGGCGGTTTACCGTCAGATGTTCTCAATCCGCCGGCAACAGATTGCTTAGTATAAGTAATTTTCGCCTTTTTACCCGACATTTTAAGCGAGGCCACCTGCGGACCAATGTATTTTATATCTTTCAAACCATAATCCTTGTTCAGCGCTATCATAGCAAGGCGTTCGCCAACAGGCTTCTTGTTACGCGGGTGCAGGTTGCGCGCTTCGTCATCATCAATGGTTAGGGCCATTTCGGTATTCGGCGCTGCTTTACGGATATTTGATTGCGCTTCGCGGAAGATAGCATAGTCAAATGCCGCAGGATCTTCATTATTCCAGTAAAACGGCGGTACCTGCACCAGGTAGAATGGCAGGTTGCCCTGGCCAAAATCGCCGCGCCAGCCAGCTATCATGTGGCTCAGCAATAAGGTGTATTTACCCGCATCATAACGGTTAAACTCACCCTGGTACCAAATGATGCCTTTAATGCTCAATCCTGCTAGCGGGTGGATCATTGCATTATATAACAGTGTTGGCCGGGTAACTTTTTCAAAAGTAAAACGCGAAGTGATCACTTCTTTTGATTTTGGGCTGTTATCATAATCGCGCAGGTACTTGTTATACAATACGGTATCTGACTCCAGTTCTTTACGGCTCGTCCACGCCTGCCCGGTTGACGCGCCAATGGTAGAAAGTACTATGCCAATAGGTATATTAACATGCTGGTACAACGACCGTGCGAAATAATAAGATACCGCGCTGAAATGTGCCACCGTTTTCGGCGAGCACTCCACCCAATGGCCGGTAACCTGGTTGTAAGGTTGCGCCTTAAAATTAAGATCTGTATAAAACCAGCGGATATTGGGATAATTGGCAGCGGCAATCTCATCTTCATAATTATAAACGCCGTTATCTTTACCCTTCTCGCCCTGCATTCCGTATTGCATATTCGACTGCCCGCTGGCCAGCCACAAGTCGCCGATAAGCAAATTGTTTAACGTTACCGTTGTATCCCCTGTAGAAATGGTTAAAGTATGCGGTTTAAAATCTCCCGCAACGGCCTTCGGTACCCGAAGCGAAGTGCGCCAGTAATTATCGCTCCCTGCCGTTACCGATACCGCTCCGGCCGACCAATCCGGCCTGATAGTGATCTTATTCCCCGCAGTTGCCTCGCCCCAGATAGTAAAAGGCTTATCCTGCTGCACGATCATATTCGACTGAAAAATATTAGCAACTTTAAAAGCCGTATCGCTTAAACGTATATGTTTGGTATGTTTTGCGGCAAACCCGTTTACATTAATTACAAAAACCGATAGCAATAAAAGGGCGGATGAATAACTGCGTTTCATTTATATTGATGATTGAGATTACAATTGGTGTTGTCAAATATATCGCTTAAAACCGATTTAGCTAAGTGTTTTTAAATATTGCGGGCCTCCGGAAAGTAACGATTCAGATACAAAAGATTGCAAAATATTAAGCACTTGCGTTGTAAACATATTGCCCGGCATTCCATCAAAAATAAAACATTTATTATTGTATGCACATCATTACATTCAAGTAGTTTGTAACACACAGCAGATTAAAAAAACGACACATTCATATTGAAAATTATAATTATTATATACATTTGATGCTATATAACAGCTATATATACCTCATTACATGCTTAAGAGGTATATAAACAGTAATAGTTTTACCTATAAGACTTATACCTTAATACATACTTATGCAACTTAAGATAGATCATAAAAGCCCCGTTCCGCTGCATGTGCAGGCCGAGAACCTGTTGCGCAAGCTTATATCAGACCCGCAATACCAGGGTGGCAAATTTATCCCTAACGAGGTAGAACTTTCCAAGCGCCTTGCTATTTCTCGCACTACACTGCGCCAGGCATTGAACAAACTCGTGTACGAGGGCCTGCTTATCCGTAAAAAAGGCGTAGGCACTAAAGTGGCCAACGTGGCGGTAAGCTCAAAATCCATGAACTGGCTGAGCTTTTCGCAGGAGATGAAGGCGCGCGGTATTCCGATCAAAAACTTCGAGCTTCATTTAAGCTGGGTGTTTCCCGACGAAAAAGTCGCCAATTTCTTCGAAATAAAAACCGATAAAAAGGTATTGAAGCTGGAACGCTTACGCGGCGGACAGGATGGCCCGTTTGTATATTTCGTATCCTATTTTCATCCACGTGTGGGGTTAACCGGCGAGGAAGATTTCACCCGTCCGCTGTATGAAATTTTGGAGAAGGACCATTTAGTGGTTGCTCAACTCTCCAAAGAAGAGATCAGCGCGCGTGCTGCCGATAAAATTGTAGCCGCCAAGCTGGACACCGAACCGGGGAGCCCGCTATTGTTCCGCAAACGCTTTGTGTATGACCAGGCTGAACGGCCTATTGAATATAATCTCGGTTATTATCGCGCCGATTCATTCATTTACACCGTTGAAAGCCGTCGTGAATAGCTAAATCTGCCCATTTTTTTAATAAAGCGTGTTATTTGTCTAAATTAGTTGCCTTTAAACTGCAAAAATTAAAGGCAATCCCCTAATGATGATCACCAAACTGTCAATTGTTATACCCGCATACAACGAGGCCCGTACCATTCACCTGATATTAGATAAAGTAAAAGCCGTAAAGCTGGTAAACAACATTGTAAAAGAGATCATCATCGTAAACGACTGCTCAACCGACCATACCAAGGACGCTATTAAGAACTATATGGCTTCCAACCCGGATATGGGTATTCAATACCTGGAGCATGTGGCAAACCAGGGCAAAGGCGCCGCATTGCATACTGGTATTGCACACGCAACCGGCGAATACCTGATTATACAGGATGCCGACCTTGAATATGATCCGGACGAGTATAACTACCTGCTTAAACCCATTCTGAAGGGTTTTGCCGATGTGGTTTACGGATCAAGGTTTATGGGGGGCAGTCCGCACAGGGTGCTTTTCTTCTGGCACACCATCGGCAACAAGTTTTTAACCTTTATTTCGAACATGCACAGCAACCTGAACCTTACAGACATGGAAACCTGTTATAAAATGTTCAACACCCAAATGATACAATCGCTGAAACTTAGCGAGAAACGATTTGGCTTTGAGCCGGAGGTAACCATTAAGGTAGCGCAAATACCTAATGTGAGGATATATGAGGTGGGCATCTCCTACTACGGCCGCACTTATGCCGAGGGCAAAAAAATAGGCTGGCGCGACGGCTTCCGTGCTATATATTGCATACTGAAATACGGCCTCTTTAAGGCGAAGTAGAAAAAGCAGCGCCCAAGGGAGAAAAACGTTGTGTACTTTGTGTAAATGTTTGTGGTGCCTGCAGCGAAATTGCTCAAACACAATTGAAGACTGATGCCAAACAAAAACGCTTCCCCGTAAAAGGATTTGGGATGGGCATTCTAATTCATTTATATTAGCACTATATAACTACAGATATGGCCCAGATATGCCTGGTTGAAGACGAACAAAAAGTTGCCGCCTTTATTTGCAAGGGACTGGAGGAACAAGGCTATAAAATAAAAACGGCTAAAAACGGCACAGAAGCCCGCCAATTGGCTGCCGCCGAAAGTTTCGACCTGTTTGTTATAGATGTTATGCTGCCCGACATGAATGGCATTGAACTATGCCGCCAGATACGGACAATGGACAAGCAAACGCCTATTCTTATCCTTAGCGCGCTTGACCAGGTGCAGAACAAGGTGGCCGGCCTGAAAGCCGGTGCCGATGATTACCTGATAAAACCTTTCCACTTCAGCGAGTTACTGGCGCGTATAGAGGCCCTTTTGCGCCGGCAGAGCATCCCGGTAAAAGAGGAGCACACGCTTGTGTTTGACGACCTTAAGCTGGATACCTGGAGCAATATTGCCGAACAGGTATGGGGAATAGACTTTGATACCGGCACAAATTTCATTGATGTGTATGTAAATTACCTGCGTAAAAAAATAGAAAAAGGCTTTAAAAAGAAACTCATTCATACGGTTATCGGTATGGGCTATACCTTACGCAACGATAGATAAGGCATGAAGATAAAGAACCGGCTATCACTTTATTTTACCGCTACCAGTGTTATTGTGTTGCTGATAGTGGAGATAGCTATTTCTATAACGGTAAATTCCATTATAACATCAGACTTCTACAGCCACCTGATGGACCGTGCCTCGGTTGCTGCCCAGGTTTATTTAAAAGCGGATGAAATTTCGGCCGACTCATTGACGCGTGTGCGTGAGAAATATTTACTGCGCCTTCCAAATGAAGTGGTGCGTTTTTATGACGACAAAGATGCCGCATCCTTTATTAAAGACAAAAACCAGTTCTGGACAGCTGCGGTCATTAACCAGGTGCGCAAGCGGAAAAGGCTTGAATTTTCTGAAGGTGAGCGCCAGACCGTAGGGATTTACTATAACGACAACCAGGGTAACTTTGTAATATTAGTATCGGCTATTGACCGTGCAGGGAGTAAACGCATGGCCGATCTGCTGCGCTCGTTAGCAGCTTTACTGGTGGTTGTAATGATTGTATTGTTTATCAGCAGCCGGTGGTTTGCGCAAAAAGCACTCGAGCCCATTGATAAAGTAATAACACAAATGCGTAAAGTAAGCGCCGGGAATTTAAGCCTGCGGGTGGATGAAGGTTCGGGCAAGGACGAGATCAGCGCGTTGGCATATAACTTTAACCGTTTACTGGAACACCTGGAAAACGCCTTCGAACTACAGGAAACTTTCGTTATCAATGCCTCGCATGAGCTGCGTACACCCATCACCAGTATTATTGGCGAAATTGAACTGGCGCTGGCCAAAGCCCGCAGCAACGAGGAATATGAAAAAGTGCTAAAGTCGGTATTCATGGATGCGGAACGGCTAAGGGATACCGTAACCAGCCTACTGGAACTGGCACATGTGGAAATGAACTATACCCAACCTGCATTTAAACCCGTCGCCATTGATGAACTGGTTTGGGAATTGAGCGATTACTGGAACAACAAAATGGGTAAAGGCATGTTCGTGGTAAATATTCTTCATTTGCCCGATGACCCCGAACAATTGCTTGTTACCGCGCATAAGCAACTGCTTAATATTGCCATGAATAACATTATTGGCAATGCCTACAAGTTTTCGGGCAACCAGCGTGTACAGTGCGATCTGTTTGCCGACAACTCGCGTATTAGCATCACCATTATTGATGCAGGTATAGGCATCCCCGCTGATGAACAGGAAAAAGTGTTCCAGTCGTTTTACCGGGGCGCCAATGTAACAGGGTATCTGGGCAGCGGCATAGGCCTGTACGTAACCGGCAAGATCATCAAGCTCTTTAATGGCACTATCGATATAAAATCCACTCCGGGGAACGGAACTCACATCATTGTTACGTTTAGAAAATAATTCTAATCTCTTTCTAATCCCCCTTTAATATTCCTCTAATCATTTCCTGATAGTTTTGCGCAAATAATTTGTTTATGCGTTCTAAAACTATTCGCGCCCTGTTTTTCGTGTTAGCGGTGATATCGGTTATGACTGTGAACGCTTACGCACAGGATATACCTGCTGATACCATAAAGCTAACCATTAAACAGGCCGAGGACCAGTTTATTAAGAATAATCTGAAACTTATTGCGCAGCGATACAATATCGATAACGCCAGCGCGCAGGTGATCACCGCCAAACTGTTTAACAATCCCGATTTTAGCTATTCAAATGGTATTTACGCTACAGACGTAAGCCAGGGTCCCGCTTATAAGGAGCAGTCGTTCAGCTTATCGCAACTATTCAATACAGCAGGTAAGCGCAACAAGAATATTCAGTTGGCAAAAATTGGCGTGGAGCAGGCCAAATACCAATTTTTTGATATGCTGCGCACGCTGAAATTTACACTTCGCAGCGATTTCTATAACATCTATTACCAGGAGCAGTCGGCTTTGGTATATGATAAGGAAATCAATTCGCTGGCGCGGACATTAAAACTGTTTAAAGAACAATATCAGCACGGCAACATTGCCGAAAAGGAAGTATTGCGCATACAATCGCAGCTTTATTCCCTGCAGGCAGAGTTTAATGCCCTGCAAAACAGCATCGATACGGTACAAAGCGAGTTCAGGCTACTGGTAAAGGCATCGCCGCAAACCTATTTTAAACCATTGGTGGATGACAGCCTGATAGCAGGCAAAAGCATTGTAGCAGGTACGCCTTACCAGCGTTTGCTTGATTCGGCTTATGCTAACCGTTACGACCTGCGACTGGCAAAGGCAACCGTTGATTATAATAACATGAACCTTCGCCTGCAAAAGGCAACTGCGGTACCCGACTTCTCTCTATCGGTGAATTATGACAGGTTGGGCGCTTACGGTAATAACTTTTTAGGCGCGGGCATCGAGTTTAACCTGCCGTTCTTTAACCGTAACCAGGGTAATATTAAGCAGGCGCGCATCGCTATCGACCAAAGCAACGTACAGCTGCAAAGCCAGCACGACCAGGTAGAGAGCGACGTAGCCACTAACTACACCAACGCGCTGCGCCTTGAAAGGCTGTACAACAGTTTCGACCCCAGTTTTAAAGATGATTTTACCAAACTGATACAGGCCGTTTTTCTCAATTACCAGAAAAGGAATATCAGCCTGCTGGAGTTCCTCGATTTTTACGACTCATATAAAACCAACACCATACAACTGAACACTATACAACTAAACAGGGTATTGTCGCTTGAGCAATTGAACTACGTTACCGGTACACCATTTTTTAATCAACAATAATGCGTCATCTACATAAAATATTCACCATTACCGCTGTTTTTTGCATAGCCGGACTGCTTATGCAAAGCTGCCATCATGCCGAAACGCCTGAAAAGGACACCAAGTTTGAGGTGACCGACACTTTATTAAAAAGTCTGCTGATGGATACCGTACAGCAAGCCAGCGCGGTTTCTGAACTCACCCTTACCGGCGCCGTGGCCCCCGACGAAAACAAAATGGTGAAAGTTTACCCGATGGTAAGCGGCGTGGTACAAGGCGTACACGTGCAACTTGGCGATGTGGTGCAAAAGGGACAAACGCTTGGCATTATGAAAAGCGCGGAGATGGCCGGTTTTAATAAGGACCTTATCTCATCGCAGGCTGATTTAAGGAGTGCACGCCGTACGCTGGAGTCGACCAGGGATTTATATAATGGCGGCCTTGCCTCGCAGAAGGACCTGGAAGAAGCACAGGCCGACTATGATAAAGCGGTGGCCGAAAATAAGCGGGCAGGTGTGGTTACGCAAATTAATACCAGTAATGGCGTGGGCTATGTGATAAAAGCGCCGATCTCTGGTTTCGTGGTTGATAAAAATGTAACCGACAATACCGAAGTGAGGGCAGATAACGGCCAGAACTTGTTTACCATTGCCGACTTGACCGATGTTTATGTGCTGATCAATATTTATGAGTCGGACATATCCAACGTAAAGGTTGGCGACCCGGTAAAGATCACTACCCTATCCTACCCCGACAAGGTTTTTGATGGAAAAATAGATAAGATAGATAACATTCTCGACCCTGACAGCAAGGTGATCCACGCCAGGGTAAAAATAGCCAACCCGGGCAATATGCTGAAGCCGGATATGTTTGCCAATGTGCAGATAAAGGGCCAATCGGGCAGCGACCTGCCATTTATAAATGCAAACGCCTTAATTTTTGATAACGACAAATACTATGTACTGGTGGTTGACGGCAAAGCGCATGTGCGCATACAGCCGGTTACCATAGCCAAAAAGGTGGAAGACCGCGCTTACATTGCCAGCGGTGTAAAACCGGGCGACATTATTGTGGCCTCAAGGCAGCTGTACCTGTATGAATCGTTAAAAGACTAAGTGCTGATCCTCTGATAACAGAAAGATGAATAAGTTTATCAATAAAGTCCTTTCGTTTGCATTAAAGAATAAGTTCTTCATATTCTTTGTAACGGCTTTGCTGGCTGTGGCGGGGTATATCAGCTTTAAAAACCTGAGTATTGACGCTTTCCCCGATGTAACGAATACCGAAGTAACCATTATAACCCAGTGGCCGGGCCGCAGCGCCGAAGAGGTAGAGAAATTCGTTACCAGACCTATTGAGATTTCCATGAACCCGGTTGAGCGCAAAACAAGTGTACGCTCATCGTCGCTGTTTGGCCTTTCGGTAGTAAAGATAAGTTTCGACGATGACGTGGACTATGCTTTTGCCCGCGCGCAGATAAATAACCACATTGGCGACGCCAACCTGCCCGATGGTACCGACCAGGAAATTGAACCACCTTATGGCCCTACCGGCGAGATCTACCGTTTTACGCTTACCAGTAATAAAAAGTCAATACGTCAGCTCACCACCATAGAAAACTGGGTGGTTGATCGTGAGATACGTTCGGTACCCGGTGTTGCCGACCTGAACAGCTTTGGCGGTGCAGTAAAAACCTACCAGATAACCGTAGACCCTAAAAAAGCGGTGCAATACAACGTAACGCCGCTGCAGATATACGATGCCGTAAGCAAAAGCAACGTAAACGTAGGTGGCGATATTATTGAGCAAGCTGGGCAGGCCTATGTAGTACGCGGTATTGGCTTATTGAACAATATAGACGAGATAAAAAATATTGTAATTAATAACATAAAAGGTACCCCTATATATGTCAAAACCATTGCCGAAGTAACCGAATCGACTTTGCCGCGCCTGGGCCAGGTAGGCCGCGATAAAGACCCCGATGTGGTTGAAGGCATTGTGGTGATGCGCAAGGGCGAAAACCCGAGCGTAGTTATTAAGGCCCTCAAGGATAAAATTGAGGAACTGAATAACAAAATTCTGCCGGACGATGTGAAGATAAAGGAATTTTATGACCGCAGCGACCTGGTTGATTATGCCACCGGCACCGTGTTACACAACATGTGCGAGGGCATTGTCTTCGTTACGCTCATTGTATTCCTTTTCATGGCCGACTGGCGCACAACGCTTATCGTGTCGCTCATTATTCCGCTGGCGTTGCTGTTTGCCTTTATCTGCCTGAAATTGAAAGGCATGTCGGCCAATCTGCTATCCATGGGTGCCATCGACTTTGGTATTATTATAGACGGCGCCGTGGTGATGGTAGAGGGGATATTTGTAGTACTTGATCACCGGGCCAAGGCCGTGGGGATGGAGAACTACAACAAGCTCAGCAAGCTGGGCATGATTAAACAGGCCTGTCTCGTAAACGGTAAAGGTATCTTCTTTGCCAAACTCATTATCATCACCGGTTTGCTGCCCATATTCAGCTTCCAAAAGGTGGAAGGCAAGATGTTTTCGCCACTGGCCTGGACGCTGGGCTTCGCTCTGCTGGGTGCACTGATATTCACCTTTACGCTTGTACCTGCCTTAGCCAGCGTATTGCTGAATAAGAACGTGAAGGAAAAACACAACAAGTTTGTTGAGTTTGTGACGAATAATTGCATGCGCTTTTATAACGTATGTTTTAAAGGCCGCAAACTGGTGTTTCCGATAGCTATTGTGGCATTGCTCATCAGTTTATTCTGCTTTACCTTGCTGGGTACGGAATTTTTGCCGGAACTGAATGAAGGCGCTATTTATGTGCGAGCCACGGGACCGTTAAGCACCTCGCTGGACCAATCGGTTAAGCTGGCTAACGAGATGCGTACTATTTTCCTCAGCTTTGATGAGGTGAAACAGGTAATGTCGCAAACGGGCCGACCGAACGATGGTACTGATGCCACCGGTTTCTACAATATCGAGTTTCACGTGGATATATATCCTGAAGACCAGTGGAAACGCCACGAAACCAAGGAAGAACTCATCCAGCGGATGCAGGAAAAGTTAAAGAATTTCCCGGGTATCGACCTTAACTTCTCGCAGCCGATATCTGATAACGTGGAAGAAGCGGTATCGGGTGTGAAAGGCTCGATAGTGGTAAAAATGTTTGGCGATGATTACAAATACATCGAAAACCAGGAAGAAAAGATACAAGCAATATTAAAAGGCGTAAAAGGGATTGAAGACCTGGGTATACTGCGTAATATGGGTCAGCCGGAATTGGATATAGACCTTGACCAGGCCAAAATGGCGCAATACGGCGTGGTGGCCGCCGATGCCAACGCAACTATAGAAATGGCCATTGGCGGTAAAGCCGCGACGCAGATATACGAAGGCGATAAAAAATTCGATCTGCGTATACGCTATCCTGAAGAATTCAGAAACAATGAGGCCTCTATCGGCGATCTTCGTGTGCCTACCTTAAGCGGCAACAGCGTACCGCTGCGCGAGATTGCCAATATCAGCAAGAAAACAGGCATCAGCATTATTTACCGCGATGATAACCAGCGTTATGGTGCTATCAAATTCTCTATCCGCGGCAGGGACATGGGCAGCACTGTTAAAGAAGCCCAGGATAAGGTAAACGCGCAGATACATCTGCCTAAATCATATCACCTGCAATGGGCGGGCGACTTTGAGAACCAGCAACGTGCTACCAAGCGTTTGTCGCAGGTAGTGCCAATCAGCTTGCTCATTATCTTCTTTATATTGTTTATCCTGTTCGGCACCTTCCGCGATTCGTTGCTGGTATTGAACAACGTGCCGTTTGCCATAATGGGTGGTATTCTGGCGCTGCTGATAACGGGTGTAAACTTCAATATTTCGGCAGGTATCGGCTTTATCGCGCTGTTTGGCATATGTGTGCAGAACGGCGTGATCCTTATCTCCCGATTCAAGGCCAACATTAAAGAGCTGAAACATCATGCCAGCTGGAAATCGTTTCCCGATGCGTTGTATGCCGGTGTACAGGACCGCTTGCGCCCGGTGGTGATGACGGCCATGATGGCGGCCATAGGTTTATTGCCCGCGGCTATGTCGCACGGTATCGGTTCTGAGGCATCGAAACCGCTGGCTATTGTGGTGATAGGCGGATTGATCACCAATACCATATTTAACCTCTTCATCTTCCCGATAGCCTTTTACTGGGCTTACCGCAAACGTGTAGAAAGCGGCGACGTGGGAAGATTATAAACCGAACTTAATACCCCTTAATATACAATATGTTGATAGCGGTGCAGTTTTTACTGCACCGCCTGATACGAATCTAAAGCTTGTTCCCGGGAAATTTCCCTACAAAAAAAATAGCGATGGGTTTCAGACCCATCGCTATTTTAATTCTCTATATTCCTTTTGCGGGCAATTACATCTTTGGCATCCTGCGCATCATGTTGGCCATGGCGGCAGGGTTGCTCATCTGCTTCATTACCTTACGCATATCTTCAAACTGTTTTATAAGGCGGTTTACCTCGGCAAGCTGCGTACCCGAACCCTTTGCAATTCGGTTACGGCGGCTTTGGTTAATGCTATCCGGGTTTTCTTTTTCAAAAGGCGTCATGGACTGGATGATGGCCTCGATAGACTTGAATGCGTTATCGTCAACCTCAACATCCTTCATCATTTTGCCAACGCCGGGTATCATACCCATCAGGTCTTTCATGTTACCCATTTTCTTGATCTGCTGTATCTGGCTGTAGAAGTCGTTAAAGTCGAATTTATTTTTGCGTATCTTCTTTTGCAGCTCGGCAGCCTGCTTTTCGTCGAACTGCTGCTGTGCGCGTTCAACCAGCGAAACCACGTCGCCCATGCCCAGGATACGCGATGCCATACGATCGGGGTGGAAAACGTCAAGCGCTTCCATCTTTTCACCCGTACCGATGAACTTGATCGGCTTGTTCACTACCGATTTGATAGACAGCGCCGCACCACCGCGGGTATCGCCATCCAGCTTTGTTAAAACCACGCCGGTAAAGTCGAGGCGATCGTTAAATACTTTTGCTGTATTCACCGCATCCTGACCGGTCATGGCATCCACCACAAACAATATCTCGTGCGGATTTACGGCAGCTTTTACCTGCTCAATTTCGCGCATCATCGCCTCGTCAATCGATAAACGGCCGGCGGTATCAATGATCACTACGTTATTGTTGTTCTGCTTAGCCAGTGCAATGCCTTCTTTTGCTATCGCGATAGGGTCTTTTGACTCGCGGTTGGCATAAACCGGGATACCGATCTGGTTACCCAGTACTTCCAGCTGATCGATAGCCGCAGGGCGGTAAATATCGTCGGCAACCAGTAAAGGGCGTTTGTTTTTTTGTGTTTTGAGGAAATTGGCCAGCTTGCCGGTAAAAGTAGTTTTACCCGCACCGTTCAAACCTGCTATCAGGATAATGGTTGGTGTAGCCGGGAAATTGATCTCGGTAGCTGTACCGCCCATCAGTTCAGCCAGCTCATCGTTCATGATCTTGGTGAGCAACTGGCCCGGCGAAACGGCTGTCAACACATTCTGGCCCAGAGCTTTCTGACGAACATCGTCGGTAAAAGCTTTGGCGGTTTTATAGTTTACGTCGGCATCCAGAAGGGCTTTGCGTATCTCCTTCATGGTCTCTGCCACGTTTATTTCAGTAATAGTACCCTGACCCTTCAGAACCTTAAAGGCCCTGTCGAGCTTATCCGAAAGATTTTCAAACATCAGTCAATCCTTTTTAGCGGTTACAAAGGTATGATTTTGAATGGAATTGAGGTTCGGGGTTTAAATAAAAATCCCCTCTTGGGCGAGCGGTTATCATCCTGAGATATAAAATTGGAGGCAACTCTGAAAGGTGAAATGGCATGATCATAAAAGCCGCGTCATTGCTGTAAGGAGCGAGCAGAGTTGTGTGAGCGTAGAGTTGTGGCAATGCCTGCGCGATAGGTGTGGTTGCGATGGTATAATTCGTTATTTATCGCTTTCACCGCTGCCGCTCAGGCTTTCTTTTTGCCTTGATACAAAAAGATGAAGCCGGAACCCGGCCCGTTTTTCCGGCAGGCCTTTGCCCGCTTTTTTTATCAATCTGAGAAACTTGTTGCGGGTAGGTTCTCAAGAGGAGAACCAGAAAAGATATTCATTATCTTCAGCTTAAATAAATGTCAAGCAACCCTTCAGGCAATTCTACATAAACTACTTTTTCTTCCACATCAATTCCTTTAATGATTTCTTCATTAAGCGGGAAAAGTACTTCGCAGTCCTGGTAGTTTACGGCAGCTACTAATTGCTGTGGGTATTCGTTTATTTCCAGTATCTCGCCCAGTTCGCCTTCATTTTCATCAACGGCGATAAAGCCGAGCAGGTCTTTCAGTGTAAACTCGCTCTTTTTCTTTTTAGGTTTGAGCTTGTTAGGCAGGTAAACATCCTTTTTTACCAGCGGGGTTGCCTTTTCTATCGTATCAATATCTTCAACATACAAATAGGCGGTATTCTTTTGCGGGTATTTGATGGATTGCACAAAATAGGGCACCAGCTTGCCGGCCATATCCACAAACACAGCGTTGAAGTTGATCTTCTCCAGTCCCTCAAAATCAACATAAAGTTGTAGTTCGCCTTTTAAGCCTCTTGTTTTGAGGATGGAACCTATACGGAAGTGATCTTTATCTACTGGTGTTGTCATTTTAATTGTATTTGTATCAATTTTTCAACGTCATTTATTACTATCCAATCGGTTGTGTCATTTTCGCAAAGGCAATTCTGCAGATTTTGATCTGTTAATCCTTTATCAACTGAACATTCGCCTAATAAGATAATCATTTTAAACAAGTCCTGTTTAGTTGTCCCAAGCCAGCCGATCCAGGCGCGCGTAATTATCTGTCGGGTATTGATAATATTTTGTTTGGAGAGCTGTGAGTTGTCATCAGGCAACAGAATACCATCACACCAAAGATATTTTAATTTATTATCATCTGAATTTGCAAGCGCCCTCGACAAATGATATTCGAGCATATTTAAGAAATGCTGATCAAATGATTGTGATATGTCATTTGGAGTTGTCATTGTAGGTATTTCTATAAACCAACACATCCTGGCGAGGCACGAAGCCATCTCTGAATGTACAGGTGGCGAACTATATAGTCTGTTACCTATCCCTTCAACCGCTCATTGCCGCTGAGGCTACTTCTTTTGTCTTGAAACAAAAGAAGCAAAAGTTCAAGCCGATGGAAAGGCTTTTTTTACCGCACATGCCTTTGCCCTTCAAAAGCTTGCTCCTCAGTCGGTATCGGACCGGCCCATCCGCAACTTTTAGGCCAAAGCTTTTCCATCGTCAGGCCTTTGCGCGCTTGCAAAGTTTGTTATTTGCGGTTACTTAAGTGCGGCTATCCTGTTGAGGCACTCGAAGCAATCTCAGTCTGAGCTTATCGAAGGCATAATCGTAAAAGCCTAACAGGCCCAGCTATTAAACAACAAAGGCGAAGAACCCTCTTCGCCTTTATCTGAAAATCTTTGCTGAAAATTATTCAGCGCTTTCTGCTTCCGGTTCAGCTGATGCTGCTGCTTCTTCTTCAGCAGGAGCTTCTTCGGCTACAGGAGCACTTTTAGCAGCTATTGCAGCAGCTTTTTCTTCTTTCTTTTTAGCTTCGGCAGCAAGGGCAGCTTTACGGGTTTCTTCTTTAGCTGATGCTAAAGTTGATTTTTTACCTGTAATTTTGCCGTCTTTTTGCTCTAACCATGCATTGAATTTTTCTTCAACCTGTGCTTCGGTCAAAGCGCCTTTTTTCACACCGCCCTGTAAGTGTTTTTTGTACAGAACGCCTTTGTATGAAAGGATAGCGCGGCAGGTATCAGTTGGCTGTGCGCCATTGTTTACCCAATCCAAAGTTTTGTCGAAATTGATGTCGATAGTAGCAGGGTTGGTGTTAGGGTTGTATGAACCTAAACGCTCAATAAAGCGACCATCACGTGGTGCGCGTGAGTCTGCCACTACAATGTAGTAAAAAGGTTTGCCTTTTTTACCGTGTCTTTGCAGTCTGATCTTAGTAGCCATTCTTTTTTATTATGTGTCCAACATTATCCCCGGAGCCTCTTGCAGCGGGGACGCAAAGGTAAACAAAATATTTTTAATAAAAAACACCTACCTATCTGTAAAACAGTATATATTTAACATACAATTATTGATTAGACAAACCCTTAGAATGAAAAAACTTAAACCAGCCATTGCTGTGCTGTTTATTGCCTGCACGGCATTTTCAAGTTGCGCTACTGTTTTTGGCGGCCATGTTAACGAATACCAGCGTACCAAACCTGTAGCGGGACAACCGACACGCCAGGTACGTGTAGGTGCCCTTATTGCCGACATTTTATTATTTACACCGGGTATAATTATTGACTTTGCTACCTGTGCTATTTACAAGCCGCATCCGTCAAATGACCAGGCACAGCCTGCTGCGCCGGCAGCCAGTTCAACCTCGTCAATCAGCCAATAATATATTTCGATGCTTTTGATGTTTAAAGCCGGCGTATCCGGCTTTATTTTTTTATAGGTTAACAGCCGCCTGATGGGTTCGACGATTAAAAATAGCCGTAATATTGCCTTATGAACAAACAGCGCATCGCTATTGACATGGACGAGGTAATTGCAGATACCACCCAAAAATTCATCGCCCTGTATAAAGAAACCCATAACATCCAGATTACCTACCCTATGCTCTACGGCAAGGAGCTGAGAGACGTTCTGCCGGAAGAATTGTACAACACCACCCGTAAGTATATAAATGAACCCGGCTTTTTTCGCGACATAGCCGTTATGAACGACAGCCAGCGCGTGGTAAAGGCATTGAATGAAAAATACGAGGTATTCATCGTTTCGGCAGCTATGGAGTTCAGGAATTCGCTTACCGAGAAGTACGACTGGATGGCCGAACATTTCCCGTTCATCAATTGGACGCATATTGTATTCTGCGGTTTGAAAATAGTGAACGTGGATATTATGATAGACGACCGCAGCCGCAACTTTGTGGGGTTTAAAGGCCGTAAATTACTTTACTCATCACCGCATAATCTGGAGATAAATGAGTTTGAGCGCGTTAACAACTGGCAGGAGGTAGCCGACAAGTTATTGTAAATATTATTTATAAATATTTACCTTTAGCAAAATAGCTAAACTATTTGATGTTAAATCACATACTCGCCACAATTAATGATTATGTTTTAGCCTTTAATCAGGACGAAAACAGATATTTATTTATCAGCAATAATATTGCCGAGCTTGCAGGTTACAGTGCTGCAGACTTTGAAAAGAACCATGACCTGTGGCAGCAATCAATAGACCCGCGCGATGCCTGGAAAGTAAAGGGCAACGGGCCGATTACCGAGGGTAACCATTACGAGTGCACCTACCGCATAAAAACCCGCAGCGGAAAAACCAAATGGGTTAACGAAAAGCTAAGCCTATTTAAGGGCGATGAAGGCGGTGGAAATATAGCCATGCGCATTATAAGGGATATACAACGGGAAGACGAGGCTAAATACAACCAGGAAGAAGCCATGACGGGTTACAGCCTGCTGTTCGACAATAATCCCAGCCCTATGATGATATATGAGCTGGCTACCTTGCGTATATTAAAGGTGAATGCATCGGCTATAGAAACCTATGGTTATACCCGGGATGAGCTCCTGACCATGACCATACATGACCTTCGCCAGGATGCCGGTCCGGAAGACCCTGACGAATATGGGCCCGACGGTTTATTCAGGGGATTTAACAAGCTACGCAAGCATGTGAGTAAAACCGGCGAAACTATTTACATGGAAATAACCAGCGACAGTATTACCTATAAAAACCGCGACTGCCGCATAGTAATAGCTACCAACGTTACCGAAAAAATACGCTGGCGCGAAGAGGTTAAACTGCGCGAACAATTCCTTAATTCACTTATCGATTCACAAACCAATTTCCTGATCAGGATAGATATACAAGGTAATTTCACTTTTGTAAATAAACAATTCCTGAAAGTGTTCGGATATCAAAAACACGAGATCATCGGCAAGCATTACAGCATTACCACCATACCGGAGGAATTGCCCAAATGCCAGGCGGCTTTTGTTGAATGCATGGATAACCCCAATAAGATTACGCATCTCACACATAAAAAACCCGATAAAGAAGGTAAGCTGCACGATACCGAATGGGAATTTATTGCCATTAAGAATGAAGACGGCCAGGTTACCGGCGGGCAGGGCATAGGGCGGGATATTACCGAACGGATAAACGAACAGAAGGAACTGGTTAGTATTAAAAGTAATCTGGAAGCCCTGATCAACAACACGGAAGACCTGATATGGTCCGTTGATCGTGAATACCGGTATCTTTCCATGAACGAGCCATATAAATCTGCCATTGTGGGGCATATCGGCCATAATCCAACATTGGGAGAAAGCGTGTTACATACTAGCTTCCCACCTGAGCTACTGGCCAAGTGGCTCGATTATTATAACCGCGGCGTATCGGGTGAACGCTATGCCGTGCTCACCGAAAGCAAAATGCCGTCCGGCGAGACCAACTATTTCGAAACCGGCTTTAACCCTATATACAACGAGAAAGGCGAAATAACCGGTGTTGGTTGTTTTAGCCGAAATATTACCGAGCGCGTTAAAACCACCAAAGCCCTCACCGAACAGAACGAACGACTGCAAAATATCGCATCATTAAGCTCGCACGAGCTGCGCCGCCCGGTAGCCACTATGCTGGGATTGATAGAGATACTGGACAAGGAGGATTTTTATAATCCCGAAAACATGCAAATCATCGAGCACATCATATCGGTAGGTCTGGAAATCGATAATGTGATCAGGCTGATCGTAGATACTACTTTTATCTGATAAGAATAGCTACAAGCGGAACAACCCTACGTCCAGGCCCCTCTTTATTCTTTCGGCAATGGCTTTGGCACCGGCATCATTTTCATCGATAATGTATTGCTGCATATCGTTAAAGGATTCGTATAGCTTAATGTGCCTGTCGTGATATTCAGTTATGGCACCATGCAGGCGTGCTGCCGCCCGGCTGGCGCATATTTCTACTGAGGGGCGTACTACCACATAGTTGAGCGGGATATTTCTCTTCTTCACCCATTCATTAGCCTTATTAATGTACCAGGGCGGTATGCTGAAATCCAGCAGTACCTGAAAACCGTTACGTGCATAAGCAATGCTTGAGGCCAGCATAGCGCTCATGGTGGCTTTAAAGTTTTCAAATCCGGTTTTACCGTCGTCTTCCACAATATATTTCCAGAAACTATCGCCCTCTATATAGATCAATGCACCTTTTGTAATGCACACCAGTTCTTTGGCGATGGTAGTTTTGCCGGCGGCCGGCGGACCGGAAAGAATAGTTATAACGCTCATTGGTTTAGCTTTTTACCAAAGATAAATAAAAGCGGAAAGCAAGCAGATATTAACGATAGTATCCACTCTTTTGAATGGCGATAAATAAAAAGTGAATAATATTATGTAAATGTTAAAAACTTAACGTTTATAGCTATGGTATAAATTATAATTTTTGCCTTTCGTTTTAGTGTAAGGATTTTATATGAGATTAATGTTTAAAAACGCCCTGCTCCTCGCCCCGCTTTTTTTCGCCCTTGTTTCTTGCTCGCAAAATCAAAAAAATAAAGAGGTTTCTTCTACGCCTGACCTTGGCAAACCGTTCGATGCCTCAAAATATTTAGTATACAACCCTAAAAAAGCTGATAAGCGCATAGATGCCTTTATGAAGCACCTGCACCAGGTGGCAGGTTTTAACGGCAATGTGCTAGTGGCTAAAAAAGGCAAGATCATATACGAAAACAGCTTTGGCTGGGCCGATTATCCGCACATGGACAGCCTTAACATTAACTCGCAGTTCCAGCTGGCGTCGGTTACCAAAACCATGACGGGTACCGCTATACTGCAATTGTGGCAACAGGGTAAACTAAAACTGGACGATGATGTACAAAAGTTCTTCCCTAATTTCCCATATAAAGGCGTAACCATCCGTTTGCTGCTTACACACCGTTCGGGCATGATGAACTATGTGTATTTTATAGACGACATTTACCGTGCCGAGCATCGCGACCAGCGCAAGGGCCTCACCAACCAGCAGGCTATGGATATGATAGCGCAATATAAACCGGCGCCTTTTAACAAGCCGAACAAACGTTTCCTGTATAATAACTCCAATTTTATGGTGCTGGGCTCTATTATTGAAAAGGTGAGCGGCATGAGCTATACCAAATACATGGAGCAAAATATTTTTGCCCCAGCGGGAATGAAACATACCAACGTGTACTCAAAAGCTGATTATGATAAGATCCCGACCAAAGTATTGGGCCATGACCGTAACAGCTGGAAATATTCAGTAGCGCCTAACTTTTTGGATGGCCCTGTGGGCGCCTATGGCATTTACAGCACTGTTGGCGATCTTTTCCTGTTCGACCGCGCTTTACGTGCCGGCTATCTGCTTAAACCGGCCACGCAGGATTCAGCCTATACCGACCGCAACCCAATGATCCGCGGACATTTTAACTATGGCTACGGCTGGC
>JBQCIS010000232.1:0-5404 GCA_051953515.1 Mucilaginibacter sp. | reverse complement strand
TAAATAGCTTATTATTTAATATTTAAAGTAATCCATATAGCCACCAATAAAATAACCAATATGATAACAATTCGACAAAATTTATTCACCGCAAAGTATCCGCTTGGTATTTTGCTCATGGTTTTGCTCTTTTGCTTCAACGTCGCCAGGGCACAAAACGGCGTTGTTAAAGGAACCGTAAAAGATACGAAGGGCGAGCCATTGCCTGGTGTAACCGTACAGGTAAAAGGCACCAGCAAACAAACATCAACTTCTGCTACAGGAAGTTTTTCCATTAGCGCTGAAAAAGGGAACGTGCTACAGTTTCGTTTTATCGGCTTTCAGCCTGTTGAAGTGACAGTGGGTGATGCAGCCCATATTAATGTAACGCTCACCGAAAGCCAAACCACCTTGAATGATGTAGTGGTGGTTGGTTATGGTACCAGCAGTAAAAAGAACCTGTCAAGCGCCATTACTACCGTTAAGCCTGAAGACATGAACAAAGGCGCCATTGCCGATGTTGGACAATTGCTGCAAGGCAAAGTACCGGGCTTAAATATCACCGCCAGTGGCGACCCTAACAAACCGGCAGCCGTTATAATGAGAGGTGCGTCAACCGTAAACAGCCCCGGAGCTCCTTTTTATGTTATAGATGGCATACCCGGCGCTGATATTACGGCAATAGCACCAGCTGACATTGCATCTATTGATGTATTGAAAGATGCGGCTGCTACCGCGATCTATGGTAACAGAGCTGCAAGCGGCGTTATTATGGTAACCACCAAACGTGGTAAAAAAGGCCAGGACCAGGTTACCTACAGCGGATATGTGGCACAGGAAAAAGTAGCCAGCACGCTCGATCTGATGAATGCCAGCCAGTTGCGGGCTTATGCGTCTGCCAACAAGGTAACGTTTTCGCCAAGTGATGACGTTAGTCCCAACGGTAATATTAATACAGATTGGATGAAGGCTATTGAACGCTCTTCCGCCTTTACACAAAACCACAACCTGTCATTAAGTGGCGGATCAGAACACACTACTTACAGCGCCAGCATAAATTACCTCAATAAGGATGGTATATTAACAGCCAGCTCACTTCAACGCATAATTGGCCGGGCCAATATTGAACATACTACCTGGAATGACAGGGTAAAATTCAGCCTCAATGTATCTAACTCGGTAAGTACTTCAAATAACGAGCCGCTTGAAAACATTGTGCTGTTACAGGCTGCAAAACACCTGCCCATTTCGCCTGTATTAAATTCTGACGGCACTTATTTTGAAAACCTGACCACGCCCGGATATTTTAACCCGGTTGCAATGGTTAACAATTCACAGGACCAAACCAAGTACAATATTTTATTAGCAGGTTTTAATACTTCGGTAAAGTTGCCTTTTGACTTAACTTACCACATTAACCTCTCTTATCAAAAAACGTCCACATTACATGGCGAATTTTATAGCAGCTACTTTAGCCAGTATCCAACATCCAACTTTTATAACAACCCCGATCCGGGCCTGGGCATAGCCCACTCTTTGATCGGTTCCCTTTTTGGGGTAAACGGTTCGGCACTTCGCAGCGATTACTCGAACACCGCCAAAACATTGGAAACTTTTGTTAGCTGGGATAAGCAATTTGGCGATCACACCATCAATGCTGTATTAGGCTATTCTTACGAGGATAATATTTATGGCGATGGTTTCCAGGCATCAAGCACCAATTTCCCAACTGATAATATTGGTTTTCAAAACTTAACACTGGGTAATCCATACGCTATATCGTCGTACCGTATTAATCTTGGTAATGACCTTACCTATGGCGAAACGTTGCTCATTTCTGATTTCTTCAGGGTGAATTATAGCTATAAAGGCAAATACTTATTCCAGGGTTCCATTCGTCGCGACGGTAGCTCGGTATTTGGTGATAACAATCATTGGGGTAGTTTCCCTTCAGCGGGTGTAGCGTGGAGGATCAGCGAGGAAGATTTTATGAAAGATCAAAACATCTTTTCCGATCTTAAATTGCGCGCCAGCTACGGTGTTACCGGTAACTCGGCAGGTATCGGTGCCTATACCGCCAAATTGGTATACGGTATTGCCGGCACTTATTACAACAATGGCGTACAAGCCGCCGCTTATGGCCCGGTACAAGGTTCAAACCCTAATTTGCAATGGGAAAAAACCGCCACTACCAACTTAGGTATTGATTTTGGCATTCTGAAAGGCAAAGTAACCGGTTCAATTGATGTATACAATAAAAACACTACCGGCATGCTGTTTAATTACTCGGTATCACAATCGCTGGTACCGGGCGGTAAAATATGGGCCAACGGCGGCAGTATCAACAACAAAGGTATTGAGTTTGCATTGAATGCTGCACTTGTAAACAGCAAAGATTTCTCATGGTCATCATCATTTAATGCAGCGTACAATAAAAACAAAATAACCAGCTTATCAGGCCCTTATGGTAATAGCGACGAGACGCTTTACTCTGATCCGGAAGGTCCGGGCCAAACAGGCGCCACTCTGCAGATATTAAAAGTTGGCCAGCCACTGGGTGAATTCTATGCCTTTAAATATGCCGGCAAGGACGCCAACGGCAATTCACTTTTCAATAAGGCAGATGGCACCACCACTAATGCGCCAACTATAAAAACAGACTACTATTACCTGGGCAGCCCCCAACCATCTGTATTAGCTGGTTGGAGCAATACTTTCAGATATAAAAACTTTGACTTAGGGTTCTTCTTCAGGGGTGCCTTTGGTAACAAGATTTTTGATGCAACCAGGGCCGACTTATCATACGTTGCAGGTGTTGCCAATGGTAATATCTTAAACAGCGCAGCAAATGATAAGGTAACTGATACTAAAAACTCATACTATTCAAGCCGCTATGTTGAGAATGGATCGTATGTGAAGCTGGATAATGCGACACTGGGATATAACCTGCCACATCCTTTTAAGAATGTTAACAACATGAGGTTCTATTTTACTGCTAACAACGTATTCACTATTACAGGTTATAAGGGTATCGACCCGGAAATTAACCAGGGAGGTGTATCTCCGGGTATTGATTACGATAACTTCTATCCAAAAACGCGCACGTTGTTAGTTGGTGTTAATGTTTCATTCTAAGATATAATATTCAAAATATATGAAAAAGATAGTTTTAGGGATTTTAAGCTTGCTTTCGGCAGCCGCTATAATCTCATCATGTCAAAAAATTAATGTGCCGGTTACGTCGGAAATTACACCGGCGGTTTATCCGGTTACACCTGCCCAGTTTGTTTCGGCAGAAGGACCGATGTACATCGCCATCCGTAATGATTTTTCAGTATCGTATTGGTTTTTGCAGAGTTGTTCTACCGATGAGGCGGTTCTGCCAACATTTGGCACCAACTGGCTTGACGGCAACAAGTATGTAGAATTACATCGCCATACCTGGACGAAAGATAATGCCTGGGTAAATTCAACCTGGACTTATTTAACCGGTATTATCGGTACGTCAAACCAGATCATATCCATCTTCCAGAAAAATGCGCCGGCAGGCACTGCAAAAAACACCAGCATAGCTGAATTAAGGACAGCACGCGCCATGGCTTATTTTATGATGATGGACCTGTATGGTAACGTACCGCTCGATACACTGTATGGATCAACTGCTTTAAAAACAAACTCATCAAGGGCACAGGTTTTCAATTATGTAGAAAGCGAATTAAAAGCAGCCATCCCTTACCTTAAATCGCCAAGTACAGCAACCTATGGTTTAGTTACCAAAGATCTGGCTTACTCCATTTTGGCCAAAATGTATTTAAATGCACAGGTTTATACCGGTACATCACGTTATGACGATTGTATAGCTGCCTGCGATAAGATCATCAGTTCGGGTTACTATGCTTTGGAGCCGAGGAGCACTTATCTGCAAATGTTTTATCCAACCAACGGACCGTCAGACAAAGAATTTATTTTTGCTATACCATACGACCCTTCAGTAAGCAGCGGCGATATGTTTCAAGCCCGCTATGACCTTAACCGCAATCTGGGTATACGCTATTCATACTCCGGTTCAACCGCGGGTGGATTTACTGACCCTATTATGAATTCAAGTACCGGAAGCGGGCTGGTTAATAATAAACCAAGCGGGCCACGTATGACGACAGCCGAATACTATGCTCATTTTGATGACACTAACGATGTTCGCAATAAACAATGGTTAACCGGCCCGCAATACTGGCAGGATGGTACGCCGATTATGGTAAAAACCACCAAGCTGGGCTATAATCAGTTCTATACCGGGTCAGACGGATCTGCTTCTTATACATACCCGTTAGTTCTGGCTCCGCTTACTGCCAGTTCGGTTCGCGCAGGCACCAATTCGTCATTTGATTTAGGCAACGATGAAATTGCGTGGAACATAGGTATCCGTAATATTAAATTTTTCCCCGATTATACCAACACCCTTAGCAGGAACCAGAATAATGACGTGCCGATATTCCGTTACTCCGATATCATTCTGATGAAAGCCGAGGCGATTTTACGTGGCGGTACCCCAACACTTGGCGCTACAGCTTTATCGCTGGTAAACCAAATTAAAGCGGTCCGCACTACTTCGCCACCTTTAACCAGCGTTACACTCAATGATATTTATAACGAACGCTGCAAAGAGTTTGCATGGGAAACCTGGCACCGAAACGATATGATTCGATTCGGGCAGTACGAGAATCCATGGGGCCTGGGTAAAACTAATACCGATGTTTATCGCCGATTATTCCCTATCCCAACTACTGCAATAATGACTAATCCGAACCTGGTACAAAACCCGGGCTATTAGTATACAGTTTTTTCATAGAATAGAGGTTAAGAGTATGGGCTTAGGCCCATATTCTTTTTTCCTTAAGTTATCGCAGCAACAAGGCGCACTTGTTAGTTAAATAGCTGTTTCAATAATTATTTACCGATATTTAGTAGTATTAACTCACATAGTCAATTCTATTCTATATCTCATGTTTATGAAAAAAACTATCCGCTACTCCGTATTCTCCATTATTGCTTTGTTTGCCGTTAGCACAGGCAACGCACATGCGCAGGTGAACATTCCGGCAGCTTATGCCCTGGTAAAAAGGGTAATTCCGCAACGTTCTTCTGCCTTTGTAGTCGAGAACCTGGCTACCGATGGCAAAGATACCTTTGAGGTTGAAAGCAAAAACGGTAAGATCATCTTAAGGGGCAGCAATGGCGTTTCTGTGGCTTCGGCGCTGTATTATTATCTAACCCAATACTGTCATTGCCAGGTAACATGGAACGGTACTAACCTTAATCTGCCTAAAGCATTACCGGTTGTTCCGCATAAAGTCCACAAAGCAACACCGTATAATTATCGTTATTACCTTAACTACTGCACCTTTAACTACAGTATGAGCTGGTG
>JBQCIS010000231.1:0-10547 GCA_051953515.1 Mucilaginibacter sp. | reverse complement strand
AGAAGTTATTGAGAAGTTCAAATCAATTTTACCTGAATATAAAAATCTATTAGTACAATAAAGCACATTTAAAGAAGAATGAAAAAACAATTCATGTTTTTAGCCCTTGCATCGCTTGGATTAGGATTAGCAAGCTGCAATGGCGGATTTAAAAAAACAGACGGTGGCCTGCTGTATGAGATACACTCCACCAAAAGCAACCCAACCATACAAGTAGGCGATTTTGTGCTTCTTGACATGGCTGTAAAAAACGACGGTGATTCAGTAATGTTCAGCACATACGATTCTGGCCAGCCACAGCATTTGATCATGCCAAAAGCACAATCAAAATGCGATATCATCTCAGGCCTGCAGTTACTTGCCGAAGGTGATAGCGCTACCATAAAAGTTCCTGCCGATTCTATATTCAAAAAGGCACAACAAAGGCCCCCAGGCTTTAAAGGCAATTTTGTAGTATATGACGTTAAGATCATAAAGGTAATTGCAAAAGGCAAATTAAGCGACCAGATATTCCAGGACCGCATAAACGATTACTACAAGAAAATGATGGCAGGTTTGAAAGATCAGGAACAAGGCAAGATCAAAAACTACATTGCTCATGAAAAACTGAACATGACCCGTACTGCCGACAGCCTTTACTACCAGATAATTCAACCAGGCAACGGCCCAACCCCTGCTGCCGGTGATACCGTTGTAGTAAATTATGTAGGCCGTTTCCTTAACGGTAAAGTCTTCGACACATCGATTAAAGATACCGCCGTTAAAGATAAAAAATACGAAGCGGGCCATCCCTACAAACCAATACACATTGTAGCCGGCGCACACATGGTTATACCAGGCTGGGACGAAGCCCTGTTGCTGCTGAACAAAGGTGCAAAAGCCAATGTATTGCTGCCATCAAAACTGGCTTACGGTCCTAACGGTATGCAGATCATAGGTCCATACACGCCGATCTCATTTACCCTGGAAATTGTGGACATCATTCACCCAAATCCAAATGCGCCAAAACCAGCACCGGTTAATCCGTTAATGCAGGCCGCCCCTGCGGGTCCGGGAGCGTCGGCACCTGCGCCAAAAAAATAATTTAATAACGCCTCCCCTAAAACAGGGGAGGCTTTTTTGTTTTTGATATGAAGAGATTTGTTTATAGTATGCTGATATCAGGCGCTTTTGCAGCAACTGCAACCGCGCAAACTATGCAGCATAGCCCTAATGGTACCCAGTACCAAATGTTTACCCACAATACCGGCGACCGTATAAAAGTAAACGACGTGATTACCATGCACATCTCCCTGAAGACCGACAAGGATTCGGTACTTTCTGACGGGCCGATGGAAGTACAGGTACAACCATCGCAAAACGTTACCGATATGATGGATGTGTTCCCGCTGCTTACCAAAGGCGACAGCGTGCTGATCCGGGTTCCGGCTGATTCAGTTTATAAAGGGCATGAAGATAAAAGGCCGCCAATGTTTCCGCACGGAAGTAACTTTAACTTCTATGTGAAGGTGCAGAAAGTAGAATCGCTCGACCAGGCTATGGCCGAAAAGAACGCTCAGCTGCAAAAGTTAAAGGCTGATGAAAATGCCGCGATAGCGAAATATGTAACCGATAATAAGCTGGTGGTAAAAACCACCCCTTCTGGTCTGAAATACATCGTTACCAAAACCGGCCTTAAGCCCAAACCACTTGCAGGCGACACCGTACAGGTAAACTACACCGGCAAATTGCTTAATGGCAAAGTGTTTGACAGCAGCATACAGTCTGTAGCACAAACTGCAGGTCTGAACGAACCTGGCCGCACTTTTGAGCCAATAAAATTCGCCGTTGGCCACCAGGAAGTAATACCCGGCTGGGATGAAGGCCTGTTGTTGCTGAACGAGGGCTCTAAAGCTACATTTATTATCCCTTCAAGCCTGGCTTATGGCGAACAGGGCAGCCCCGACGGTGGCGCAACTATTCCGCCATTCAGCCCGCTGGTATTTAATGTGGAGCTGGTTAGTGTTAAACGTATAAAACACGCCGCACCACCACCTGCCGCAAAAAAGCCGGTAAAAAGGCACTATACCACAACAAAAAAGAAAACTTCATAAAAAAGTCCCGCCCGCAAGGCGGGACTTTTTATTTTTGCACCATGCTGCTTACCGATACCCACACCCATCAATACTACGAAACCGACCCCGCAAAACGCACTGAACTGATGCAGCGCTGCGCCGAAAACGGCGTTAACCGCCTGTTCCTGCCCAATGTCGATCTGGAATCAGTGCAGCAGGTGTTTGATCTTACTGCAAATTATCCGGGTATCTGTTATCCTATGCTGGGGCTTCACCCATGCTCAGTAAAAGAAGGTTGGGAAGAGGAATTGAATGCTATAATGAATGTGCAGCAAGGGCGTAAAATATATGCCATCGGCGAGATCGGCATCGACCTGTATTGGGATAAGACCACGCTCGGCATACAGGTAGCGGCCTTCAAGAAACAGATCGCGATAGCAAAATCAATGCAACTGCCCATCGTTATTCATTGCCGCGAGGCTTTTGATGAAGTTTTCCGGGTTTTGGAAGAGGAAAAGGATGACAACCTGTTCGGCATTCTGCATTGTTTTACAGGCACACATGAACAGGCGCTGAAAGCAATAGAACTGGGTTTTTACCTCGGCATTGGCGGCGTTGTTACCTATAAAAATGGCGGCATCGACAAATTTTTACCTGAAATTGATCTGAAACATATCGTTTTAGAAACCGATTCTCCGTACCTTACGCCCGTTCCGTACAGAGGCAAGCGCAACGAAAGTTCATATTTAATTTACGTGGCCCAAAAACTCGCGGATCTGTACCAAATGCCTATTGAACAAATTGCCGCAATAACAACGGAGAACTCGAAGAAGGTATTTGGTATATAATTATTTAAATTGTTGATACTTAGCATTAAGAGATTTTCATGAGTCAGATTTTGATCATCTATACAGGGGGTACAATTGGAATGATGAGCGACCCTGCTACAAAGGTGCTCAAGCCGATAAATTTTGAGCAGATCATGGACAATGTTCCGGAACTGGACCGTTTGAATTGTAAAATAAAGGTGCATTCCTTTGACAAAATTATCGACTCGTCGAACATGAACCCAGAGATATGGAGCGAGCTGGCGGGGCTGATCGAATCAAACTATGATTCGGTAGATGGTTTTGTAATATTGCATGGCTCGGATACCATGTCATACACCGCTTCGGTGTTGAGTTTTATGCTCGAAAATCTGGCCAAACCGGTCATTTTTACCGGCTCACAATTGCCCATTAGCGCTATCCGTACAGATGCCAAGGAAAATCTGATGACGGCCATTGAAATTGCCAATGCCAAAAAGCAGGACCGCGCAAGGGTTCCGGAAGTTTGTATCTACTTTGATTATAAGCTCTTCCGCGGTAACCGCTCTTTCAAATACAATTCGTCTAAATTTGAGGCATTCCGCTCGCCCAATTATCCTATACTGGCCGAATCAGGCGTACACCTGCGCTTTAGCATCAACGACATCCGTCAGCCCGGCGAAGGCCCGATGGTGGTACACAAAAACCTGGTTAGCGATGTAGCCGTGCTGAAGCTATACCCCGGTATCAGTCCGAAGGTGGTAGAAAACATTTTGGGCGCTGATGTTAGGGGTATTGTAATGGAAACCTTTGGTGCAGGCAACACAACAACCGACCAATGGTTTGTGGACCTGCTCAAAAAAGCGATAGACAGCGGCAAAGTGATACTGGACATTTCGCAATGTAAGGTAGGCACGGTTGAGTTGGGCCGTTATGAAACCAGCCGCCTTTTAAAAGATATAGGGGTAGCCAACGGCTATGACCTGACGTTTGAAGCAGCTGTTACCAAAATGATGTTCCTGTTAGGGCAGTATGATAATCCGTGGATAGTAAAGGAAATGCTGGAAACGGATTTGCGTGGGGAGTTAACGGTTTCGTGAAGGGGTTATTACCTATTGCTTCGTTATTGATCGCTTTGCTATCTATCGCTTCAACCGGTGAAAGCAATAGGTAACGAACTTCCTAATAGCAAGTAAACCATGTCCGCTGTATCCCCCCAACCTTACGCATTCTTACAACGGAAAATTATCCGGCAATGTACCGTCAATTTGGTCGTTACCAACCTTTGTAAATATTATGGATTGTATACGCCCATGCACCAGCGTACCATTTACGCGGCGGTTAATATTGGTTTGTATGATCATAGCTGTAGCGCGCTTCCCTTTCCATACCATGTGTGTGAGATGCGAGCCTTCCTGGTATTTGTCAAGATTGGGTTCTTCGTAACCCTTGCCATAACATTCTTCCAGCAATTGGTCAAGGTAAGATTCAGCACCTTCTTTAATCACAAAAATATCTATCTCGGTAATAATGCCATCAACATTTATCAGGTTTACTTTCTCGATGTATTTGCGGAACCTGCCTAAAGAGCTTGGTATAACCTCGTTCTGGTCGGGATGATTTTTCCATGGGATATATACCTCCTTTTTATGGGCGGATATACTATCGCCCAAATGAAATTGCAGGAATCCATTTTTTATATCGAGGTTTTTGATGGCTTGTGCGTGTACAAACAACGGCAAAAACAACGCGAAAAGCAGCAGTTTTTTCATATATACATTTATAAACAAAGCTAATGAACGCTTTTTATTTCGATTTGTGTTGATAGAATGAATAAATTACCTGAACGTTTAATTATTGCTATAAATTACTCCGAATAATGCAAATTCGCCAACAACCTGCCATAATTCTCCTGCCAGCTACTTATTGAGATGCCGCGCTACTCTCAAAATCCTCGTCAACAGTGCTGGGCAAATCGTACAGCAGCCATTGCTTTTTAGCAATCTGCCGGGTTTTGCTTTGCAGCAACTTCAGGAAATCCCGCACGCCAATGGGTTCGTTACCATTGCCGTGTATAAGCACAATGCTGCCGTTTTGCGCCTGCTGCCCTTTAGCCAGCCAGGCATCGGTACCAACCGGTATCAGCCCGAAATCGGTTATTTTAAACACCAGTTGCTGGTCGCTCACCAGTCCGGGGAACCGGAAAAACGCTGATGGCAGCAAGCCATTGCGCAGCATGGCTTTTTCAGTTTCGAGCACTTCGTAGGGAATATCGGTACCGGGCTCGAGCAGGAAGTTTTCTTTGAGCGGAGCCGTGGCGCTTACGCGATGCGTATAGCTATGATTGATCCATGTAATAATGATCTGACGGTTTGCCTGGAGCTTTTTTAGCCATTCCAGGTCGGCAGGATGTTGATGCATCCATACCCCGGTAATGCTTAAGGCGATAGGCACCGGCTGCTCAACCCTTTTAAAATCCGTTATCAGCTGGATGAACAGATCGCGGGCAAGGGCCTTGTGCGATGGGCAAAGATCAGCCGTTAAACTAATGCCTTTTTCTTTGGGTACGCCAGTTTCTATTCCTGCATTCTGTAGGGATTTAGATGCGCTTTCAGATTTTTCGAGTGCACGTTCATAAGGTGTATTCCTAAAAAACGAACGCGCCTGTGCTATACTCATTTCGCGTACCTGGTAAAAGCTGCTTTCGTCAATACGGGTCTCCAATGTGTAAGGGTTTACAAGCAGCAGGTAATGCTTGCCATAGTTATCAAACGAACGCAGTATCATCAGCTCGCGCGGCTCATGAATAGCAACACCATACATGGTGCGATAGTTCTCTATCTTGGTAAAGTTTGCCTGCGCACGGGCCATCTTCACACCCGAAACCAGCAAAAGCAGCAGTAATAAATATTTATGATATGGTTTCATTAGTCGTTTTATACCAGTTTCAACTGGTAATAATAGCTACTATAACCAATAATATGGTTAAAATGATTTGGAAGATTAATAATATCGGATACTGGCCCCTCAGAGACTTTCAAACGCATAACCCTTTTCTTTCCAAACTTCCATTGCTCGTGGCAGAACATATTCCAGCCGCGGGAAGGCTTTCAGGCTATCATGAAAAACGATGATCGAACCGGGCCGGGTATGCTTCAGCACATTTTGCAGGCACTTTTCAGGGTCGAGCTTAATATCAAAATCGCCGCTTAGCACATCCCACATAATAAACTGCATTTCCGGGCGGGCCTTTTTAAGCAATCGTACCTGCGAGCGTTTGATACGGCCATAAGGCGGACGAAAAAGATTTGTATGCAATAAGTTATCGTTTTTTAGCGTATTTTCGAGGTAAACATTATCAGCCGTTCCCCAACCGTTAAGGTGATTGTAAGTGTGGTTACCGATAGCGTGGCCGTCGTTTTTTACCTGTTCATATACATCAGGGTGCTTGTTTACGTTGTCGCCAATGCAGAAGAACGTGGCTTTGGCATGGTACGCCTTTAAAATTTTTAGCACAAACGGTGTAACAATAGGTATAGGGCCATCGTCAAAAGTGAGAAAAATGGAGGGCTTACCCGGTGGCTGATGCCAGGTGAGTTTTGGGTAGGCCTTTTTGAGTAGCCAGGGCGATTTGGTCAGATACATTTAGTTCATCGTTGATGGTAGTCAATAGTTCATGGTGATGTAAAGATCAGATCGCAATGATCTATCAACCATGAACTATCAGCCAGTGAATTATGATCCGGCTTCACGCCAAATATAAAATTATGATCCGACATATATTTAAACTAAAAAAGATGGCCGTGGCAGGCGCGTTGCCCATGCTGGTTTTCAGTATGAATGCGAAAGCGCAGCAAGTTATCTCGCTGCAAAAAGCAGTGACCCTTGCGCTTGAGCGTAACCTTACGGTTAAAGAAGCACAGATAACCGAAAAACTGGGAGCCGAAGATGTTAAGCAGGCGCGAAACAACCAGGTGCCTACTTTAAGCATTAACCCGCAGGCATCATATAACTTTGGTCGTAGTGCAAACTTAAACACTTACACTTACACCAGCCAGTCGTACCTGTATTTTGGCGGTCAGGCTTCGGTTGGCGTTACGCTGTTTCAGGGCGGAGCGTTAAGAAACCAGATACTTCAGAATAAAATAACGCTTGATGCTGATAAAACAGCCACCGAAAAAGCCAAGAATGACCTGATATTGAATGTAGTGGTTGATTACCTGCAGATCCTTACCAACCAGGACCTGGTAACAGCAGCCGATCAGCAATTAGGCATCGCGAAAATAACCCTCGACCGTGCGCAGAAAAATTATGATGCAGGCAACCAAACCCTTGCCGATCTGTCGCAGGCGAAGGCAGGCGAATCAACAGCCGAACTGAATCTGACTACTGCCCAAAACCAGCTTGCAACAAGTATACTTACACTGAAGCAGTATATGGAAATGAGTCCTGACACTGATATAACCGTAGAAAAACCGGATATCAGTAAACTGGAAAACGTAAAAACATTGTTTGATGCCGATAATGTAATTAATACTGCCCTTAAAGTAAATCCTGATGTACGGTTGGCAGAATATCAGGAAAAAGCATATATGCAAGCCATAAAGGTGGCTAAAGGTTATTATTATCCTACGCTGTCTTTATTCGGCGGTTTGGGTACTAACTATTCAAGTGTACAAAATCAGCAGATAATTGGTGCTACCGCACCCGTGCCCGTTCCGATTGGCACTGTACAGGGTACAGGGCAAACGGTAATGTCAATTGAAAAGGTTTCGTCGCCGATCTACGGGCCATACCGATTTTTTGATCAGCTTAGCAATAACCTGAACGAGGCCGTAGGTTTGAGTTTACAGATACCTGTTTTCAATCATGCCAATGCCTCCATCGCGGTGAAAAAAGCAAAGCTGAACTATGAATATGCACAGGTGAATACACAACTGGCTAAGGACAATTTGAGTAAGACCATTTCGCAGGCTTTACTTGACCTGAAAGCGGCCGAAAAAAGCTACGTTTCAGCACAGCAAACATATCAATCCAACAAAGACGCTTTTAATACCATCAAGCAGCGCTATGATGTAGGTTTGGTAAACTCGCTCGATTACAACACCGCGCTTACCAATTATGATAAGGCACAGAACGATATGATAGCAGCAAAATATACGCTGATATTCAGAAGCAAAGTGATTGATTATTATTTGGGAAACCCAATAGCATTATAAAATCCAGAACCATATATCCGACATACGAAATAACAACGACATGAAAAAAACCACTAAATATATACTGATATCGCTTGTGGCACTCATTGTGCTGCTCGTCCTGTTAAAGGTATTTGGTGTTTTGGGAGGCCCGCAAAAAACACAAGTGGCCACCGAAAAGGCCGCGGACCGCGATATCACTGCAACGGTTACCGCCAACGGCAAAGTAAAACCCCATCTGGAGGTAAAGATCACGGCTGAAGTATCGGGCGAGATTGTTGAGCTGCCGGTAAAGGAAGGCGATGTGGTAAAGAAAGGCCAGTTGCTTTGCAAGATAAGGCCGGATGTGCTGAAATCGGAATACGAGCGTTCGGTAGCATCATACAACACCCAAAAGGCAACTGTTGGCAATGCAAAACAAATGCTGGCACAGGCACAGGCTACCTACGACAACCAGGCTTCGATATATAAACGCGACGAAGACCTCTATAAAAACAAAGTGATTACCACAGCCGAATTTGAAGCTGCAAAAGCAAGCTACTTAGGCGCGAAGGCCTCACTTGAGGCAGCTAAACAGAATGTGGTTGGAGCAAATTTTGGCCTGGCACAATCTTCATCTTCCGTAGAGGAGTCGCAGGCAAATCTCGACAAAACAAGCATCTACTCGCCTATTGATGGTGTGATATCAAAACTTTCCGTTGAAAAAGGCGACCGCGTGCTGGGTACCATCCAGATGGCAGGTACCGACATCATGACCGTATCAGACCTGAGCCGGATGGACGTGAATGTGGATGTAAACGAAAACTCTATTAACCAGATTACCGTCGCCGACTCGGCAAGTATTGATATCGATGCCTTCACCGGCAAAAAATTCAAAGGCTCGGTATATGAAATAGGCAGTTCGGCAAACGTGGTGGGTACCAATGCCGACCAGGTAACCAACTTTACCGTTAAAGTGCGCATCAACCCGGAATCTTATACCAACCTGTTGGTGAAGAGTGCCGCTAACCCCTCGCCTTTCCGCCCCGGATTAACCGGTACCGTGGATATTGTAACCAATCATGTGCATGGCCTGGCGGTACCGATTCAGTCTGTTACCACCCGTGAAGAAACAAAACCGGCTAACGGCAAACAGCAGCAGAATTCAGGCGACGACAACGACAATAACCAGGCAAAAACCAATGCCCCGGTTAAGGAATACGTATTTGTGTATGATGCTGCAACCAGCAAAGTAAAACAGGTACAGGTAACCACCGGTATTCAGGACGACACCCACATACAAGTGCTCTCCGGCTTAAAAGCGGGCGATGAAGTGGTATCCGCACCTTATTCGGCCATATCCAAAACACTGAAGGACAAAGATATGGTTCAGAAAGTGGACAAGTCTAAGCTCTTTGAAGCCGATAAATCAGGAAATTAGATTTGATTATGAGACGTGTGACAACGCTTGCTCTTACAAGCTTATCCAACAAATATTCAATCTGAATACTCACATCTCAAATCTCATATCTAAAAACAAAATATATATTTGTCCTGCCGCAATATTTACGCGGCAGGACATTTTGTTTTCGGATGGACAAGCAGGCAAAAAAGATAGCCGTTATAGGCGGAGGGAGCTGGGCTACAGCAAACATTAAAATGCTCTCCGACAACCCCGTTGAAAAGGAGATCTTCTGGTGGATGCGTAACGAGCAGGCGGTTGAACATATTCAGAAATTCGGCCATAATCCTAATTATATCAGCTCTGTTGACATTAAGCTGCCAAAAGAAAATGTCTCTACCAATCTTGGCTATGTAATCCGGGAGGCCGATTTTGTTCTGCTGAATGTACCGGCAGCCTTTCTTAAGGAAGCGCTTTCGGGTATTAAGCCTGAATGCCTCGCCGGTAAAAAGATCATATCGGCCATAAAAGGTATTGTACCTGAGGAAAACCAGATTGTGGGCGAATTTCTTAACCAGTACTGCGGCATCTCGTTCGATAATTTTATCGTGATCAGCGGACCATGTCATGCTGAAGAAGTGGCGCTGGAAAAACTGTCGTACCTTACCATCGCTTCGCGCGACATCAGCCTTGCTGCCGAGTTTGCCGCCATGATCAGCACCCGTTATATCAAAACCAATGTGTCTGACGATATTTACGGCACCGAATACGGCGCGGTACTGAAAAACGTGTACGCCATTGCCGCCGGTATATGCCATTCGGTAGGTTACGGCGACAATTTCCAGTCGGTTTTAATATCCAATGCCATACGCGAACTAGAACGTTTTGTAAATACAGTGCATCCGATAGACCGCGATATTAAAGAATCTGCCTATCTGGGCGATCTGATGGTAACGGCCTATTCGCAGTTCAGCCGTAACCGCACGTTCGGTAACATGATCGGCAAGGGTTATACCGTAAAATCGGCACAGCTGGAAATGAATATGATAGCCGAAGGTTATTATGCGGTGAATTGCCTGCACGAGGTAAATAAAAACTACGGCGTACA
>JBQCIS010000230.1:0-2978 GCA_051953515.1 Mucilaginibacter sp. | reverse complement strand
TCGACGAGAATAGCTACAAGGGTGGTAAAAACGCAGGCTTTCATCCTATGGCATGGTACCACAGTTACGATGGCGGCCGGGCTTTCTACACCGAACTGGGCCATACCGATGAGTCATACAGCGATCCGCTTTACCTGCGCCACCTGTTGGGTGGTATAAAATATGCAATGGGCAAAAGCCGGTAAACATGAAGTTGCCTCACCCTGCGTTATGCGTAAAAAATAAGCTACAGGCTTTATCCGTATCTGTTATGCAGTTGTATAATTAAAGCAAACCTCTATATTAGCATTTCCAATTTAAAAACCTTTTAGTAGAGCAAATCATTAAAAAAACAACCGATCATGACAGCAACTATCCGGGCAAAACTTTCTGCAATGATGTTTCTCCAATTTTTTATTTGGGGGGCATGGTTTGTAACAATGGGCACTTACCTCAGTACAACATTGCATGCAACAGGAACACAAAATGCCACCGCTTATGCTACACAAGCTTTGGGCGCTATTATCGCTCCGTTCATCATCGGGCTTATTGCTGATAAATATTTCTCGGCGCAAAAAATACTCGGCATCCTGCACATTATCGGCGCAGGGCTAATGTTCTTTGCCAGCCGCGCGGCAGATTTTTCGGGGTTTTACCCGCTGATCTTGTCTTACATGATCATCTACATGCCTACGCTGGCGTTGGTAAACTCGGTATCGTTTAAACAAATGCTCAACCCCAGCAAAGAATTTCCGCCAATACGTGTTTTTGGCACTATCGGCTGGATTATAGCCGGTTTAATTATTGGCTGGCTTGATTGGGAGCATAAAGGAACATTGGCGCTAACATTCTCTACAGCAGCTGGTGCTTCGTTCATACTTGGCCTGTTGTCTTTCTCGCTTCCGGATACCCCACCTGCTAAACGTGGCCAGAAAACATCTATAAGTGATATTCTTGGTCTCGATGCTATCGGATTATTAAAAAATAAATCATACCTGATCTTTTTCCTTGCATCTGTAGCTATATGTATTCCGCTGGCGTTTTATTACAATTTTACTAACCAGTTTTTAAATGAGGTAGGTGTGAAGAGGGCTGCTGCCATCCAGTCATTCGGCCAGTTCTCGGAGCTTATATTTATGATAGCCATGCCATTTTTCTTTGTACGAATGGGCGTAAAAAAGATGCTGGCAATGGGCATGATAGCATGGGCCCTGCGATATGTGCTGTTTGCTTATGGCAACGCCGATATGGGTTACTGGATGCTGCTGGCAGGTATTATTATCCACGGTGTTTGTTATGACTTCTTTTTTGTTGCCGGGCAGATCTATACCGATAACCTGGCAGGCGAACGCTATAAAAGTTCGGCACAGGGCTTTATTACACTGGCTACTTATGGTGTGGGGATGCTTATCGGTTTCAGCATATCAGGCCCGATAGTTGATCATTATCAAACCTCGCCATCATCGCACAACTGGCAAACTATATGGCTAATACCGGGCGCAATTGCATTTGCGGTACTGTTAGTGTTCCTGCTGCTGTTTAAGGATAAAAACCAAACCAACACCCGGCCCGGTTTAAGTGTAGAGGAAGAATCGGCACAGTTGGAACTGTAAATTATAAAATAATAAACTCCTTTTATAACTTATTAGTTAACAAAAAAAGCCCGGTAAAAAACATTTGCCGGGCTTTTTTGTTCAATATTTGTCTGTAGGTCAGCATTTTTACTCTTTTTCGTTATTGAAAAAAACATTTGCCGTTTTAGAAAGTTATATATACATTCACATGCTATTTACTGTATCTGCTTAATGAACGAACAAGACAAAAAGATCGTCATATTTGATGATGATGAGGACATCCTTTCTATTTGCACCTATATTTTAAAGGAACAGGGTTGGGATGTGAAAACCTTCACTAATTGCAATAATATAGTAGACAAGGTTTCAGACGCTTCGCCTGATGTTATACTGATGGATAACTGGATACCTGATGAAGGCGGCATTATTGCTACACAAGCACTTAAAAACAACCAAAAATTAAAGGATATACCCGTAATTTATTTTTCGGCCAATAGTGATATACAATTACTTGCCGACCATGCGGGAGCCGAAAGTTACCTGGCAAAACCTTTTGATTTGGAAGAACTGGAGCGCGTTATTAATACGGTGCTCGTAAAATAATCCGATAATTAGAATTAAAAAAAGCCTCCCGGATTTCCGGGAGGCTTTTTCGTTAGGTAACATTTCGTTTCATCTCCGCAGATTAGAAACCACCCCTGCCGCCGCCGCCCGGGCCGGGAAACCCTCCACCGCCGTGCTCATGGCCGCCCCTGCGGAACTCACGATCATCGGTTGGTGCTTTGCCCGCAAATTTTTGCAGCCTGATGGTTAATGTTGCCAGGAAATAACGGGCAAGCCTGTTCACGTGCGTTTCCGTAATAGAGCTTGGTGTTATGGTGTTTGAGAAGCCGGTATTCTGGTTAAGCAAATCAAATACGGTAAAACGTAAGGTTGCCGCATGGTTTTTAAGAAAACGCTTTTCCAGGTACAGGTTAACGATATTCGGGTTGGTAAGGCTTAAACTTTTCGAATAGCCGTAATACATATATTTTTCGTAATCGTAACTAAATGTCCAATCGCCAAAGTAGTTTTTACCATTAAGAAATATTTGCCAGGTACGCAGGTTATCGGCGCCATTCAAAAATGAATTGTCTACGGTATTGCTGGTACGGCTGATGGCATATTGTGTCCACAATTGCACATCTACATGATCCTGTATATCCACCCTGAACTTAACACCTGGCGTAAGTTGCAAACTTTTTGAAGTATTTCGCTGGGCCAGCGAATCGGTACCATTTACGGTAGTTGCATAGTTTACCGTGTTGGTGTATGATGCCTGCCCGGTAAAGGAAAGCGTATACTTGCGCGCTTCCCACGGTTTTGAATAAACCAGGCCGCCGTTAAGTGCGTTGTAACCATTTCCCGGTATGTTCAGGTATTGGG
>JBQCIS010000229.1:0-19566 GCA_051953515.1 Mucilaginibacter sp. | reverse complement strand
AAAACATCAGATCGCGGGTATAAGGCTCAGGGTAACCCCAACCTGCGGTACGCGGCAATCCCTCAAACGGCCCGACCGAATTGTGTAGCAACACTTCAATAGCGGCCTGCTTTGCCTCCTCTATTTCGCCCCAGTTTATTGTTTCCATAAGCCCGATCATCCGCTGTTATTACTTAATCAACAATTTCCGCTCTAATATGTTGACGAATTGTTGGGCCACTACCCTGTAATCAAACTTTTGAATAGTATGCTTACGGGCAGCTTTGCCCAATTCAAGCCTCAATGAAGGGCTGTTCATCAACTTCAGCAAACCGGCTGCAATGTCTTCAACATTTGCACGATAATCTACCGTGCGTGGTATATCAAAGTTCACACGCGTATTTTCCGGGTAGCCTGCTGATTCACCCAATATCACATGGTCTATGGTTATTTTCTCCGCCACCCCAGCCAGAATAGCCGTCTCGCCATCTATCATGGTATCCAGCATTCCCATTGCTTGCATAGCCAATACCGGCTTTTCGCAAGCACCGGCTTCAACCTGTAACATACCAAACCCTTCCAATCGTGCAGGCGCAGCATATATGTCGCAGGCATTTAACAACCAGGGCATAAAATTGCGCGAATTGATACTGGTTGCATAAATAACATTTTCTGCAATCCCTAAGCTTTCGGAAAGCTCGCGGTCGGCGGCGTTTTGCCGGTAAGTGCGCGGTTGGGGCCAAACTTTGCAAACGTATTTCCATGCGGGTACTTTATCCTTTATCAGTGCCAACGCCCGCATTACTTCACGGGCGCCTTTTGACGCCGCGTCGCCCCCTGCGGTAAGTATCATCAGTTCATCAGGCTTTATGCCGAATGACTCCCTGATCGCTTTTATTTTTGGATGAGCTTTTTGCCGTGGAGCAAAGGCATTGGTATCGCAGCCAACGGGCAGTACTTCGATATTATCGCCCTTAATACCATCCCGTACATACATTTCCTTTACCCAGTTTGAGGTTACAAGGATCAGCGGCAGATTATCTAACACACTGTGATAATTAGCGATATAACCATCGGCTACGAGCCAGGGAACGGGCTGCATGTTATATTTCTGCGGGTGAAGGATAAGTTCTGGAGTGTGGCCCCAATAACCTATGCCAACAACCGCATCCGGCTTAAACCACCGGTAATACCATTCTTTTTCCTGAGGCGATTCACAATTAACAGAATGTACTTCTATACCTAATTCATGGAGCCCCTTGTGCAGAAGGGCACCCTGCGTGGCCAGTCCGCTTGGGGAGGCGGGGTAATCGTATAACAACAAAACTTTCATGATATTATATTTCCGTTGCACAGCCATTTATAGGCCTGCCCGGAATCTAAAAACTGCCAAAAAGCTTCTTCTGCCGGCGTGCTCCGGGCTTCCCAACTATCCACAGCAAACCCGTACAGATCAGTAATTATGTTGTACTTTTTCTTCCATATTTCAGCCGGAAGCACAAAATGCAGCGGTGCATTATTTATAGCGGCGGGAAAATGAGATCTGCCGCCATCCTCAAAAGCGAAAGCCCACAGCGCTTTTGTTTGTAATTTACCGGCAGACCAAAGCCTTATAACAGCTCTGCCAATTTCTTCATGCCGGCGATGGCGGGTATATTCGCCATAAATACTGTGGCTTAGTACAAGGTCAAATTGCATCGGGGGGAGTAAATCCATGATGGCGCTTTCAACTTCGTCATCATTCAAAGGGATTTGGTCAGGGCCATCATCAAGGTCGCCCATTAAACCCTTTGCACCAAGGGCCGTTAAAACTTTTCTGAATTTGGGCGCGCGGTCCGGGTCATTTTTCCGACAAAGAGAGGCAATAAAACACCGCCAGTGAGGATTGCTTAAAATCGATCCGCCGCTCCATAGAATCTCATCATCAGGGTGTGCCACAATAATGGCAACAGTCTTAGCTTCTTTGTCCATCAGCTATCAAGAAACCATTTAAATACGAAAATGGTTTTAATACGATGCGACTTTGTTCTGCAATATGTCAGAATAACCACAGAGTGCGCAGAGAAAGAAAACACAGAGAACTCAGAGAAAATGAAGCTTTGTGTTCTCTGTGTAGACTTCTGTGATCTCTGTGGTTAAATCTGCATAAGTGCTTATTGCAGACTATTGTTGCAGATAAATATTTATGGCTTATAAGTATTGTTATTGCGGTCTGCATCCGGCAATTGCTCATCGGGATCAACGGTTACCTGCGCTATTTTTGATGATGAATGGCAGCGGAAAGTCCATTTCGTGCCATGCTGCCATATTTCTATGGGCAGTTTTATTATTTGCGAAAAGCCGTTTTCTTCTTCAACCTTAACAGTAACCGGCAATGCCATTTCTTTCAGATTTTCAAGAGTGATCAAAGCACCGTTTGCGGGATCATTCTTTATATATTTCACACCCGTAACCGCCTGGTCAAGCGTCCAATCGGTATAGAACCATTCCTTCCAGAACCAGTTGAGGTCCTCGCCCGTTGCATCGTTCATTGTACGGAAAAAATCATCCGGTTGCGGATGTTTGTATGCCCAACGATCAATATAGGTTTTAAAGGCATAATCAAACCGCGAAGAATCGAGCACCACATCACGTAACACGTTTAGTGCGTAGGCTGTTTTGTAATAATACATGCCGCCGTTCTCATTTATATCGGGGGCAATCATCAGCGGGTCGCGCTGTTTGGCCATCATTTTAGCCATTGAGGCCGACTGATTGGTTTTAGGCGCGTATTCACCGTGATTAAAGTTTTTCCAGGCAAAGCCATTGATGAAGGTGTTGAAACCTTCATCCATCCAGGCATAACGGCGCTCGTCGCTGCCCACCAGCATCGGAAACCAGTTATGGCCTATCTCATGTGCCACATCGCGCCACAGATCGTCATTTACAATTTTGTAACTACAGAATACAATGCCCGGATATTCCATTCCAAGAGCCACACCCGCCACAACGGTAGCATTGTGCCACGGGTATGGATAAAATGTTTTGGAATAATATTCCATACTAAACTTGAGATATTGCACAGCGCGGCTATAATGTTCACGGCCTACACTTTCAACCGGGTAAACTGCCATAGCAAGGCCTTTGCTGCCCGAAGGGTAGTTTACCCGTGCAGCATCCCATACAAACGCACGGGATGCCGACCATGCCACATCGCGGGTATTGTACATTTTATAGTGCCAGGTAAGTGTACCGGTTTTCTTTCGGCTGGTGGCATTCACCTCAGTTGGTTTAATAATACCAACCGTACTATCGCTTTTTGCAGCATCTGCCAGTCTTGTTCTTTCTACTGGGGTAAGTACCTGTTCAGGGTTTTGCAAATCGCCTGAAGCGGCTACCACCATATCAGCGGGGGTAGTGATATAATAGTCGATATCGCCATATTCGCAATAAAATTCGCCATCGCCAAGATATGGCAAAGCGTTCCAGCCGCGTACATCATCATACACGCACATACGCGGGAACCATTGCGCCAGTTGATAGATGACGCCGTTTTTGGTATTCAGGCGCCCCATGCGGTCGGCGCCGTGCTCCGGAATGGCAAAAGAATAGGCAATATTAACGCTGATCTTATCGCCGGATGGCTTAATTGCAAACGGCAGCCTGATCTGCATTCTTGTATCAGTTATAACAGGCGTAATAACATAGTTCTTGCCGGCGTAAGTTACGGATACCGCACCGATCTTGTAGCCGCCTTTAAATCCTTTCGCATCAAACCTGTCGCCGGCTGGCGTAACCGCTTCGCCACGCGAACCAGGCTCAAATAAATTCTGATCCAGTTGCAGCCACAGGTATTTAAGTGATGCCGGGCTGTTATTGGTATAGTTGATGGTGACGCTGCCTTTTATAAGCGTATCCTTTTCTACTAAGGCAGCATGGATAATATAATCAGCGCGGTTTTGCCAGTATTTGGGGCCGGGAGAACCATCGGCATTGCGGGTATCATTACCATTATTGGTAAAGAATTGAGGATCGAACAATTGATCTTTATTATATTCAGATTTTACCTGCGCATTGCCTAATGCCGGTATCAGCAACAGGCTGATAAACAGCAGTAATAGTTTTTCCCGTTTGAACATATCGAGTTATCAAGATTTAAGTTACATCCTGTTGATTGCCTTTACTTTGGCAGTGTATTCTTCCAGTGTTTTTGCTGATGGGTTTTGATGGGCCGCTGATCTGATCAATGCATCAATTGAGTTTTCCAGGCTGCTATCGATCAAATTCAGGTATGGTGCGCCAACACCAAGATTTTCGGGCCATTGCCTTGCTTCAACAACTTTTTGCGAAGCTTCTTTTAGCTTACCATCCTTAATAAATTGCAATGCCAGCATCAATTTGGTCTGCTCATACAGTTTATGGCCATCCCGCGCCCCTTCGTAAGGCAATATATGCAGGCTGCTAATCACCTTATCAGCGGCAGCATACCGGTTATTATACATCAGGCAATTTGCATACAGCATACCCGTAATATAGTTTGACGGATGCCGCTGCGCATAAGGCTCAACTACCGATAAAGCCTGTGCGTATTGTTTTTCAGAAATAAGATACTCGGCTAAAAGCCTTACATAGCGCCAATCGACTGTGTCTAATCGTGCGGCTTTTTGCAAATCGGCTAATTTACCCTGCTTATCAGTTGAATCGCGCAGGCGCGAACGGATAGCATAGAACGGTGCGAAGGTATTTTGGGTATTGATGCGTTCTATCTGCTCTTTGGCCAGGTCACGGTCATGTGCCGCCTCGTAAATAAGCGACAAATAGTAACCCGGCTTCCAATCCTGCGTGTTTTTGATGGCCCACTCCATTACCGGAATACTTTCTGCCCTGAATGGGAATACCAGATAAGCGCTGCCTTGCGCGGCTTTATCGAGCCATTGTTTTGCATCCGGGCTATTGCGATGCAACCATGCCAGCCAGTAGGCCATTTCATTGTCTTTCTGTGGAGCGATGTTCAATATTGCTTCACATTCGTCATTGCATCCCAGATCATGGTACCAGATAGCGAGGTCGAGATAGGTTTGCTGCGGCAACTCATCGCGGATGGGCTGGGTAAATTGTGTTTTGGCATCATTGCTCCTGTCCTGCCAGTACTTTTCAAAACGGATAAAATGATTGAAGGGATCAAGCGCATCAATGCGTTCCTTCGCTTGTTTCATCATTTGCTTATCGGCTGTTATCCGCGCAGCGAGGTATTCCAACTGTAAAGCCGTGATATTTTCAGAATTATAAACCAGGCTCTTCGAAGCATAACTGATAGCTTCGTCAAACTTCTTTTCCTGTAATTTGAGCTTGCTTAGTTCGGTAAAAGCAGCGCTGCGATAAGTTTCTGTCAGAGATGCTACTTCAAAACCGTCTTCCGCATCATAAACCCGGCCCAGTTTTAAAGCAGCAAGGCCATAATAATAATTGGCAGCACCGTAGTAAGTATCTAAACTCAATGCTTTGCGGGCATAGGCAAATGCCGATTGGTAATCCATCCGTTTGTATTTCAGGATAGCCATTTCGGTTAGGGCTGGCAACAATGCCGGATCAAGTTTCAGCGCATGGGCAATGTCTGTTTCCGCTTCGGCATAATAGCGGGTATCTGTTTCATTTTTTCCTTTCAGATACAAGCCATAAGCCGAATTATAGTCGAGTTTTTCCAATGGCACAGTTGGGCGGCCTAATACCTTCGCCGTGCTGTCCTTAATATTCAGGATGCAACCGCCTAAGGTTATTTTTGACAACCCATTGCCGTTAAGCGCTACGTTTTCCTGCATGCTTTGCAATGGTTCAAGCTTAACAGGCTTAGTGTAAAGTAACTTGTCTCCGGAGGTATAAAGCTTCAGCGTATCATTTACCGGTGAAATGGCCGAAAAATATACCGTTGCCGAATTGCTATTCTGCTTAATGTTCAGCACACCTGTTGTATCAGCAATAGCAACGCCGCCGGTGTTGTGGTAGGGATACCAGTATTCCGTCCAGCTATCGGTTTGGTAGGGCGAAAAGCTGTATTGTTTGTATGGTGTATAAACACTTTCCTGTATATTCTGGATATACAACCGCCCGCTTTGCAATTCGGTGTACTGACCGGCATTATCGTTCAGCAATTTGTCCCATATCGCCCCGCTACGCGATAATCCCCAAAGGAAGATCTTCTTGCCCATTTTATCCTCACGGTTAGCATAATGAATCATGCCATAATCACCATCCTGGTAATATGCTCCCCAGTATTTGCTATATACACCGGTGATGTGATACGATTGGCTTGGCCCGAAATCAGTCTGTTTATAATACGAAAGATCGCGGTGATGTTCGGCATCATAAGGCCAGATATACGATTTACCATCATGAAACAAATGATTGGTACCCGGCTCAATAAATTTCAGATCCTCGGCTGCTTTTACCGCAAGATTCATCCAGCTGTAATATGGCTGGTCGGCATCGGTTTTATTATGCCAGAAGGCGTGCGTTGTGAAGTACGCTTTGTCTTTCGGCAGTTTAATCTCCAGGTTCCAGCGGGTCTGAGTGATCAGGTCGAGCAGGCTGATCAAACAACTCACACTACCGTCATCATTTTTACGGATGATATAATCAACCGGTGCCGAAGTACCTGGTGTATGACCAATAATGCCAAAATTAGCTTCTATCCCACCGCTTGTCCATGGGCCACGTAAAGCAATATCCCTGAATTTTATGGCGTCGTTCTGATAGATGTAAGGCCGGTTATCCTTTTTGTCGATGGCTGTCCATATTTTACCGCCTAACTGCGGCATTACCCATAGTTTTATGTAATCGTTCTCCAATTCCACCACTTTCCATTTTTGTTGCACAGACGTATTGGTAAAGCCGTCAAAGCGATAGTATGGGTAGATGTAGGTTGGGTTAGCCACCGGGTTAGGCTCGGAATAGGGATAAGTTGTAAACTCCTTTTCCACTTCCCTAACCGTAGCATTATGCTGCGCTTTTACCAGCGATGGCGCCAGTAACAACAAATATGAAAGTGCACAAATGGTATAATAACGCGTATTCATTTGCCGATGGATTACTTGAGGATCAACAACCAGCCTTTGCCTTTGGTAACCGGTATCTCATCGTTCACACCAAATTCTTTAGCCGGCTGGAAGTTGGTTATTTCAGGCGCGGTAAGCTTAGCTGTGGCGGGGTTTATGCCCAATGCTTTCCAGTCGATATTGAGCTTCACTGTGGTATCATCCGCAGCCCAGCTGGCAATGGCTATCATTACTTTTTTGTTCTTTACATAAATGGTAGCCAGCACATCCTTATTACTGGTTTTAACCGGGTTATGGCTTACCCAATAGCCTATCATCCTGCTGCCTTTTATACCAAACTCATCCCATGCTTTCCATATCGGGCGAGGGTCGGCATTTTCTGTCCACGGCATACGGTTGGTCATGCCATAGATCATTCCACGCCATTGGTTGCCGCCGCCTTGCAGCATTTCGCCCATAAGACCGTACGGAATACCTGATACTTCAACCAAAAAGAAGTTAGGGTCGTTATGCTCGTAATCGAAATATTCGCCAAACCACAACCTGTTAAGGTATGGGAAGTGTTCCAGATAAAGATTGGCGCTGTTATTCCAGCCATCTGCCTTATCGTACTGGTTTGCTGAATGCAGGTCGATAATACCGGGATGACCATTTTGGGTAAGCACACGTTTTACACGTTTCATGGTTGTACGGTCAAATGCCACATCGTCCAGGTAGATACCATCAATGCCCACATTCTGTACCAGCCAGTTCATCCCTTCTACATAGTAATTATGCCACCGGCTTACACCACTGTTAATAATGGCTGCATCCTTTTGCTCGGGCACATACCATGCGGCTATGTAATCATCGCCCAGATGCTCCTGCAGCCACGAATAACCCCCACCCTTGCCGGTGGAATAGATCTCGTGCCCCAGGCTGCGCATAGGGTACAGCTCATAGGCGCTGTTGGACAGCTCGCGAACCGTGTTATAGATCTTCACCTTTAAACCCAACTGGTGTGCCGAGTCGATATAGCTTTTCATTGCCCGCCACCTGATGAACGGATAGTTAATATAGGGATTAATAGCCGTACCATGATGAATATTTACCACCGTTGCGCCGGTTGCCTTTATGCTGTCGAGGTTGTTATAGCGGTGATAGAAACGCATGTCCCATTGCTGCTCTGTATTGATCGGGTGGAACGGCGTGATCATCATATTAAAATTGTAATACAGCACCTGCCCTTTTTTCATGGTGCGTGCGCCGCTGTAATTGGTAACCGTAACACCTGAACCAACATGATCAATGTTTATACCGCCTTTATTATCGTTACCCCATGAGGTTGGTAACAACAATGGCTTGGCGAGGTAGAAATTGGTATTGAGCGGACGGATATAATTCTCATCGCGTAGCGAGAATTGCAAACCGGCGTTTACATTGCCTATCCATGCGCCATCCTGGCTTTTGTGGGCCACATCCCATTTCCATTGGTAGCTTTCGGGCATTTTTTCGCCTTTCAGGTTCAAACCCATTATGTATTGTGATCCGGCACTGCTTAGCGGGATCACCATCCGGATATCGTTCAAATCCACATCATGTAAGGCAGTAACTTTTACCTGGTATTTTATAAAACCATCAAATTCCACGCTACCGGTAACATTCATGCTTACATCGCCGGTTGTGCTTTTGCTTGCCCATTTTACCGTGCCTGGTTCGGCAGAAGTAACGGTTGAATGACCACCTGTCCATTGTTCTGTTTTGCCTTTGGCATTTACCACGTTAAATTGAAAAGGCTGCGCCAGCACATTGTTAGGTTTTGTGCCGATGCTGGTCATCTCCTCGGTAAAATAAGTGCTGATCTGCTGCGGAAAACCATTCGCACCCAATGTGAGCTTACGCCCCAGCAGGCTGATGCTGCTTCCCTGTACCTTGAGCGGTATGTATGGTTTGATCACATCATTGTGCTGCGCCATGGTAGAGTTTAACCATGTTAAACGTGTTTGTTTCCATGGTTCTATTACGCCACCGTCTTTTAATATCTTACTATTCACCAATAGTTGTATTTTAACGGTTTGCGCCGGTAGTCCTTTTACCATTACCGTAGCCGTACCGCTATAATTACCGGCCGCTGCGCCCGCAGGAATATTAACCAGGCACCACATTGCCTGTATGTGCCCCTGCTCTACATCAACCATCTTTTTAAGCGGATAGCCTTCGGCATTTGTGCCATCGGTATTCAAGCAACTCATTACGGATACAGGAATCACATCACCTTTGCTATCCTTTAATGCGCTGAACACCACCTTTACATTCGTTAACGGTTTGGCAAAAGCGTAAATACCAAGTTGATATGAAAAATGCTCGCCACGGTTGGCAGTATCGCTTAAAATGAGTTTATTTTCTTTTCCGATCCAGCGCAAAGGCAGGTCGGTATTCATTTTTATAGGATTTAGCCTGGTTTCGGGAAAGATCAGATACGGCTTTTTATCAGCATGTTTAATAACATTGGCAGTTTCCGCTTCAGTTGCTATAACCTCCATCGGGTAAAAGCTGTTCAACGCGTTGTATGATTCGATGTAGTCGATCTTAACAGCCGCCTTTGGCGATGATGCTACAGACGATTCCCAATCCGCCGAAGCTGTTTTAGTCATCTTATTATAAACTGCATTAGGGTAATTAACCGGCTTTTTCAGTTCGTATGAGAGAAAGTAGATATAATACATGCCACTGCCAGACACCGGCTCAAAATCCACCGTTCCCTGGTAACGGCTCATGTTACTCACCACTACATTGTTAATGCGCTGCCCTGTTCTGGCATCCATTACAATAACCTGCTGCTCAGGTGTCACTTTACGGCACCGCCATGGCACTGTTACTTCGGCTACCTTGCTTTCGCCATTTACGGTAACCACAGCGCGCTGATTACCAAGTTTATCCGGGTCCCAATTTTGATTGCCTATGTGGTAGGCTATAGTTTGCGCATGGAGAAAAAAAGGAAATACAAGGCAAACAAATAATACGGCGAAGTAGTATTTACGCATGGCGGTCAGATTGTTTTTTTTGAATAATGGTAGACCAAACCTAAACAAACAGGTTTTAATAAATAAGCGCAAACGTTTGCTTAATTTTCAAAAAGAACAGGAAAACCCAATAATCGCTATTTATAGTTCTCTACCAGTTGCGATTCTATAATGCTTTTGTAGTATGCCCCTTCATCGCCGGGTGTATGTTGTTTGCGTGCAAGCAGATCGAGCAATATCTCGGCTGCCTTTTGCCCTTGCAGGGCAGGGAACTGTTCAACTGAAGCCGATGGGATATGCTCCATATAGTTGATGAGCGGCAGGTTGGCGTAGCTTACAAACTCAATATCTTTGTTTATTTCAAGGCTGAGGCTGCGTGCATGTTTTATGGCGTAAAGCGCCACATAATCGTTAAAAGTTACAATTGCAGTAGGCTTTCTTTTATTGGCCAGCAGCTCATTCAAGGCTTCCATTGTACCTTTTTCGGTCAGGTCGGAGTTTACTACAAGCGTTGGGTCAAACTTCAGCCGGTTCTTTACCATTGCTTTAATGTAACCTTCCCGGCGCTCGGCTGTAGCCGTCATGGTTACCGGGCCGTTGATCATGCCGATGGCCCGGTGACCGCGTTTTAACAGGTAATTTACGGCCTCAATTGTACCCGTTTCCATACTACAGGCTACATAGTGGATGTTGGGGATCAATGGGATACGGTCAAAAAATACAACGGGAATATCGTATTGCTTCAGCTTTTCGAAATGATCGAATTTAGAAGAATCTTTCGACACAGAAACCAGCAAGCCATCCACACGGTGATTTTTCATCTTTTCCACCAGTTCGCGTTCACGTTTTTCGCTGTCATGCGATTGGCCCAGCAGTACTGTATAATTTTTCTTATAGGCCACATCCTCAATAGCGCTTACGGCTGATGAGAAAAATGTTTCTGCCAGCTCAGGCAAAATAACACCCAGCGTAAAAGTTTTTCCCTGCTGAAAAAAAATAGCACTTTGATTAGGCTCGTAGTGAAGTTCCTTAGCCAGTTTTTTGATCTTTTCGCGAGTGGTTATACCTATACTGGGATTATCATGCAAAGCCCTCGAAACGGTTGATGCAGAAAGATTTAACAGTTTTGCGATTTCTTTTATATTAACTGGCCTTGACATAAGCACGATTTGCCTTCTCCGAAGATAGTTTAAATACGGTTAAATGCCAAAACAACGTGTTTAATATTTACTTAACCCAAAGTCAACAAACGTTTGCGTAAACTAATTGATTAATTATGCACGGTTATTTTTTCTTTAGTTCATACTTTCATTGTATAGCATATAGCAGCAATCAAATGTTAGCTTTATTGCAACCTATTTAAAAAATGAAATTTACAATTACCGAACACCCCTGGGGCAATATTGACGGAAATACTATTTCACTTTACCGGGTTACGCATAGCAGCGGCCTCAGCGTTTGTATAACTAATTACGGGGCAATTATCCAGGCCATATTTACAAAGGACAAAGACGGCAATACAAGTGATATTGTACTGGGATATGATGAACTGCAAGGCTACCTCAGCGACCCGTTTTATATGGGCTGCGTAGTAGGCAGGTTTGCCAACCGTATTGCAAATGGCAGGGTAACAATTGAGGGGAAGGACTATCAACTCAGCCTGAAGGAAGATAATACATTCCACCATCATGGTGGTATAAAAGGTTTTAACAAAAAGGTATGGAAAGCGCATACATTCAATAAAGAACATGGCGCCGGCGTTATACTGCAATATTACAGCAAGCACGGAGAAGAAGGATATCCGGGCAATTTACTCACTACCGTAATATACACACTGACGGATGCGAACCAGTTGATTATTGATTATTATGCGGAAACCGACCAGCCGACTATCATTAATCTGACCGATCACTCCTATTTCAACCTTTCGGGTGATCATAGCCGCAGTATTGAAGGGCACCGGCTTATGCTGCCATTGGATCGTTACCTGCCGGTAACCGACCAATACATCCCGACAGGTATATTACTTCCTGTAAAAGACACACCTCTTGATTTTACCGGCTACAGGTCGATAAGTCCGGGCAATTTAAATTATAGCGAAGGATACGATAATACCTGGGTTGTAGCGGATTGGAACCCGGCTGATTTAAAGCCCGTGGCATCCATTTTCGACCCGGAAAACGGGCGGATGCTTAATGTAACCACAACGGAACCATCTGTTCATGTTTATAGTGGCAATTACCTTTCAGAAGAAGTTAAAGGAAAGAATGGAATAGGTCACAGGCATCACAGCGGCATTTGTTTTGAAACACAGCATTATCCCGATTCGCCAAATCATCCGCATTTCCCTTCAACCGTTATTTATCCCGATAACCCTTATAAAAGCAGGACCATCTATACATTTGGGATCAAAAACGATCAATAACTCTTTAAAATATCAATATCAGGTTCCGGTTATTCCGGAACGCTGATATTGATAGGATTAGACAGCCTATTTTGTAATGATTCGGATGTTACCGCCATTTTTGAAAAGATCGTGCGGTACAAAGTAGCCGTGGATAGGTTTCCCGTTCACTTCTATCGCTTTCATATCGCGGCTTTTGCCTGATAGGGTGATGGTAAGTAACTTACCGGTACTGGTTTTCCATTTCACCTCGCTAAAAAGCGGAACGGTTACAATATACTTTGGATCGGTCGCCGAAAACGGATACAGCCCCAGCGATGTGAATACATACCATGACGACATTTCTCCGGCATCATCCATACCGCTTAATTCCAACCCTTTGTCGCCTATGCCGTAAAGGTTATTCATGATATAATCGAGCCTTTTCTGCGATTTTTCGGGTTTGCCGATAAAGATGTAAGAGAAAGGCGCTTCGTGATCGGGCTGGTTGCCCTGGCAATACTGGCCGATCATGGTTTCCACATTACGGGCAATATAATTGGGGTTCCATGGAATTGTGAACAACGAATCCAGCTTGGCTTCGAAATTCTTCGGACCACCATATAGTTTGATCAGTCCGGGTATATCATGCGGAACATAAAACGATACCTGCCAGGCGTTAGCCTCCCGGTACATGTATTCGTAGTAAGGGTATTGCGGATTGAAATTCTTAACCCATTCGCCGTTTTCCAGTCTTCCGCGCATAAAGCGGGTTGATGGATCGAAAACATTCCTGTAGTTCTTCGATCTGTCCATCAGGATGCGATAATTGGCAGTGTCGCTTAATTTCTTCGCAATCTGTGCAATGGAATAATCATCATAGGCATATTCCAGCGTTGTTGAAACGCCTGCATGGCCTTTCGTTTCTACCACGGGGTTGGCTACGTCAGGATCAGAAATATATCCTTTCTGAATGTATTCGGTAATGTAGGGTCGCGTACCGCCCGCAACATTGGCGTTGCGGAGCAATAATCTATAGGTGTCTTTTATGTCGAAATTATCAATACCACGCAAATAAGCGCCTGCTATGACAGAGCATGCATGGTCGCCGTGGAAAAAGGTTGGAATAAAACCTGTTTTATCACCGATATCTTTTAATGTTTTAATCTCATCGAGAACCTGTTTCGGCGACATGATCTCCAACAGTACATCTTTATTACGGTAAGTATCCCATAGCGATGGTATAGTATAATAGTTAAAATCGGCCTTTATTACCTGCCCTTTTGCATCCGTGTATTCGCCATTCACATCGCTGCGCAGCGCAGGCCATAAGAACGAACGGTACAGGCATGAGTAAAACATCCGTTTTTGCTTATCGGTGCCGCCTTTTACCTGTATCCTGGACAATAGTGCTTCCCAGGTTTGATGAGCTTTTTCCCTGATATCGTTAAACGACTTATTTCCTATCTCTGCTTCGAGATTCTGTTTGGCATTTGCCGTACTTACAAAAGATAGCCCGATTTTCAGTTCCACCGGGCCGTTGCCGCCATCGGCGAGGCGCAACATTGCGTAACCATTGTGCCGGCCCATTGCAACGGTGTCAAGGCCGCTTATTTTGGTATTCAGCTTTGCATAGAAATACACATTTTCGCCGCTTTGGAAACCTTCTACTGCATAATCACCCGCCTGTTTTATATACCATGTCCTTACATAGCTGTTGGCTTTTGAAAGGTCGAACAATATCCTGCGGCTGGTATTATCCTTGTATTCATATTGATGGTAGCCGCACCTTAAAGTTGAAGTAAGCCGAACATTTACATTATAGTCCTTAAGATATACCTGGTAATAACCCGGAGAGGAACTTTCGTTATCATGGCTGAACCTTGAGCCGTATTTTCCGGCCTGATCTGTCTGTCCAGAAACCGGTAAAACAGGAATATTACACAAATTCCAATGTCCTTTATTGGTATGGGCAAACCCATAGATCACGGTATCTTCATATTGGTACCCCGCTCCCGACCCAAAGGCGGTGATGGGGCTTAACTGCACCATGGCATTAGGTACCGAGCTGCCCGGAAATACCAGCCCAGCCCATGAGCGCCAGCCTTTTGGTAAAGTGTAACCGAGTATTTTAGGGTCGTTCATTGGCGCGGTACCGATAAACGTGTTTACATATTTGGTATAGCTTTCCTGCCGTTGGGCCTTTGTAACGGAGTACGAAGCCAACGTAATAAGCAATATGAAAGCTGATGAAAGTTTAATTTTCATTACTTGCGTTAGTTTAATGAATAGGTTTTTTGACTAATCCCGCCGAAGCGCTTCATGAATTGCCTTTTGCGCCAGCGGTTCCATCACTTTATAACCGGCAAGATTAGGATGAACACCGTCTTTTGACAGGTCTGCAGGCAAGCCGTTTCGTGAATCGGCCATTGCGCTGAAATAGTCCAGGTACACCATGTTATTCTTTTCGGCATAATGTTTTAAATGCGCATTTAGCGTATTAACCTGCGGTACCGGGTTTATAGCAGGCCGCCATGGCAATGCAAAAGCTGGCAATACCGACGATATCACCACTTTAATGTGGTTAGCGCTGGCCAACTGCACCATCGAAACAATATTTCCGTAAATATCATCCAGTCTTTCAGGCCCGTTGTTTTGTGCGATGTCATTTATTCCCGCCAATATCACCACTACCTTCGGCTTTAAGGCGATAACATCCTGCCTGAAACGTAACAGCATTTGCCCGGTCGTTTGTCCGCTTATCCCCCTGTCGATATAGTTATTGCTCTTAAAAAAAGTAGAATCATTGTTTATCCAGAAGTCGGTAATAGAATCGCCCATATACACTACAGGGGATTCATTTTTTCCTGAAGCCAATAATGTACTATCGGCTGCATGGTATCTTTCCAGGTTAGGCCAGTCCTGAGCCTTCACCATATTGCCGGCTACTAACAGGGCAAATGCGGTTAGAAGTACTTTTAGCATGTTTTATAGTTTTAGACGTTGATATAAAGAAACGGCCCGATAATCCGGGCCGTTTTATATTATTGAATCTTGCCGTCAGCCTTTAGTTTAGCTGCTGCTTCTATCATGATCTCGCCACTCAATTGGGTAGTAAGGTCGACGTTGCCCGCAGGCAATTGCGCCCAGTTTGAATTGATGAGCAATGATGGCCTTGCAATGCCGCCATAATAGAGTGTTTGTGCATTCCGCTGCAGAAAAGCTGCATATTTGGCGCGGTCGGTCTGGTCGAGATCGGCCAGTTCAACCAGTTCCGTCATGTATCTGGCTGCAACTCCTTTAAACAGGCCACCATCACCTTGTCCTTCATCTTTCAATATACCATTGGTAGTAAGATTAGGGTCGGCAATTTCATTGTTGGCTACCAGTATCGCATCCTGCAGATAAGAGGCATCCTTAGTGCAATTATAAAGCTCAACTGCCGAGCCGATGAACAACCCCTGGTTATAGGTAAACTCCCAGGTATCCACCTGCCCATTCTGTAGCCTGTTTATACCGTCATAAACAACGCCGGTGTTGGTAACCAGTTTAAGTTTCATCCAGGCATACAGGTTTTTGGCGAATGTAAGGTCGGCAGCATTGTTCTGTAATTCATACATACGCGCTGCTAAAATAGTTGCATTGCCTGTAGAAGGTATATTCTTGTAGTATAACTGCGTACGCTGCCATGCTACACCGCCCCCCTCGGTAGTGTTGTATCCGCCTTGTATTTCCGTATATAGTGTTTGTGCAACGCTCAGGTAAGCAGCATCATTTGTTGCCATGTATGAGCGCATACAGGCATTTGCAAGCCATCCCATATCATCGTAGAACTCATTTGGGTAAGCACCCCCGTTTTGCACTTTTATGCCATTCAATAAAGCACTCATACGTGCTGTATAGAGGGTGTTTTTCGTCCGCAAATAGCCATCCAGTAAAACATCGAGCACATGCGCCTGCGGCCAGTAATTAAACGTGGTGTTACCTGTACTGTTCTGAATATAATAATTACGGTTGGACGATATATAGGTATTGTAGGTTGCCGCTTGCAGCGAATCGGCAAGCAATGCATAATTATAGGTAAGCGGCTTTGTGGTAACCGTAGTATCGGGCGATTTGGTTATTACCGGGTCGCTTTTTTTAGAACAGGCAGTTGCCAACAACACGATCATAGCAGCCGATGCAACTGTAACACGATGGAAAAATCCGGATCTCATGGGGTAAAATTTAAATGGGGCCATAGCTATAAAACTACAGCCCCGGTTAATTATTATTATTGTGGTGTAATGGAATTTGTATAATTAGCTATAGTAGGGCTATAATTCACATTCACATTACAGCTTTTTCCATTGTCGCTTGGCAATATTTTAAAGCAATAATTCCACTGTGAGTTATCAGCCGGATACATGTAATAATATATAGCAGGTGTGCTGGTGCTTGGATCAGGATTGTCTGAATTTGCGCTGCCGTACCACTCTGTTGATTGGTTGCCGGTCATATCCTGTACCGTAAATTTGTATTTATAACGGCTGTCCAAACCCCATGGTTCCTTCGGAATGTTGATGGTTTGCCCGTCGGCCTCCCATTGGCTGTTGCCAATATATGGCAGGGTGAACCAAACAGCGTTATCCGGTGCGGAGTAAAGCCCTACCGAAACGATCTGCGTAAGCGTTGACGCTGCATTACCAAAATCAAGTGAAATGCGGTAAACAGTTTTGCTGCCGGTTACCGTAGTACTGCTGCCTGCCACAATGTTTACATTATTCTGGATAGAATAAGTAGTTGGTGTGCCGCTGGTATTATCCACCAGCGTATAAGAACCTGCCTGCAATGAAGTATACAGTTCAAACACGCCATCGCTTATCTTTTTAAAAGGAATAGCTTTCGACAGGGTGCTTCCGCCTTCGGTTGCTGACCCGGTAAGGTAAATGGCATTGGGTACTGTAGCAAAACCTGCAGGCCTTGTAACCTTCAAGGTATGCGTTGTAGTACTAAGCAGGTTATTAGTTACTTTTGAAGTGATAACCGCCCATTTTAACGTACCGCTTGATAACGCGTTTACGCCTGCGGCTGCTGCAATTTTATTGAGCTGCTTTTGAGTGATGGTAGCCTGTGTTTGCACACCTGAACCGTCGGACACTACTTTATAAACCGGATTGCTGAAATTACCGTCGGCCTTATCGAAAGCAACTTCGTACAATACAAGGTCGCCTGATGTGCTTGGCTGCCATTTAAAAACCACACTGTTGCCCGTGGTTGGCGCAATGTTAACGGCGGTATCATTTGACGGCGCTAACAACGTGGTAACCGCCGTTGCGCTGTAACTAAGCGATTTTACATCCTTTTTACAGGAAGATAAAGCCAGGGCGAACAAAGCCGCCACAAAGCTGAATATGAATATATTTTTCATTTTTCTTTAGCTGCTTTTGATTAATAACCAGGATTCTGAGTTAAATTTTTGTCTTTGGTGATATCACCGCTTGGAATAGGCCACAAATAATCCCTGTTAGGATCGAAAGTTCTTTTCTGCGCCCTTATGTACCCATTGTCAGTTGAAAGGTCGCCAGAGAACCTTGCGCCGTGTGCATAGCCATTCATTACAATTTGAGCAGTTTTCCAACGGTGGATATCGTCAGTGCGCAAACCCTCCAAAGCCAGCTCTACCCTTCTTTCGCGGCGGATGATGGTACTCATGTCGCCACTTGTGGGGTAGTTAATGGCATTGGGATCCGTAAACCCTGCCCTTTTGCGTAAAGCACCAATGGTTTCGTTCCAGGTAGTGGCATCCATCTGGCCTAAAGCGTTTTTAGCTTCGGCATAATCCAGCAATACTTCGGCATACCTGATCAGGTGCAGATTTAATCCTGATACAAAGCTGGTTTGCGCGCTTGGATCAAAATATTTGCGCCAGTAATAACCTGTAGGCGATGAACTTTGCCTGCCGCCCACATATTCGTCCGGCCCATTTGGATTAGCCGCATTATCCGACGGATCACTGCCTGGTTTAATGTAAATAGTTTTGCTGGTACCATTAACGCCGCCTTCTGCATTCCATTTATAACCATCGTAAACAATGGTTGCAGTTAAGCGAGGGTCGCGGTTTACATAAGGGTTGTTCTCATCATAACCTGATCCTGCGTCGGTAATAGCTTTACCATTCAGCATAATATAATCGTTAACCAGCTCCTGGGTTGGCGCCATTGAGTTTACACGACCGCCAACCGATACCGGTGCAAAATCCCAGAAATTTTGCCAGGTACGTTTAGTAGGCACATATTGCAATGAAAATATATCCTCGGAATTATTCTTATTTGTGGCCGGGTCGCTAAATAAAGCTGCATAATTAGGGCTTAATGAATAAGTACCGTAAGTAGATTGGCTATTGATCAGTTTTTCGCAGGTAGTTACCACTCCCTGATAATCGCCCTGATAAAGCTGTGCCCTTGCCTCAAGTGCCAATGCCGCGCCTTTGGTTATGCGTCCGTTTTGCGCTTGCGGTAACGTATTGTTCGAAGGCAGATCGGCCACAATGGCATCCAGCTCAGATATTACAAACTTCATAACGTCAGCTTTTGGTGTACGACTAACCGTCTTGGCCTGATCCTGGGTAATGTTGTAATTGATGAGCGGAACGTCGCCCCACCATTTAGCCAGATTAAAATGATCAAATGCCCGTATAAACCTCGTTTCAGCTACCAGGCGTGTAACGGTATCTTTTGGCAAGGTGGTATTCAGTTTTATCCCGTCCAGAAATTCGTTGCATGATTTGATGCTTTGGTAATAGAAATACCAATCACCGCCGAATTTACCGGTGAGCGGAGTACCATTGCCGCTTGAAATGATGGTTACATCGCCCGAAGCACTAAAGGCATTGTCTGACAAGGCTTCCTCCTGGAAGTACAGGTCACTATTGTACATATCGTTATAATTGTTGTATAACGCGCTGTAAACGTTACCGTCAACCTGCCAAAAAGTAAGGTTAGTAAATCTGTCAGTTGGTGCTATGTTCAGCTTTTTACATCCTGAAGCTGCAGCGGCAACCAACGATATAGTGATGAAAGTCTTATTTAAAAGTTTCATTTTCGTTAATTTTTAAATGTTTTTATTGAAATGTCAGATCCAAACCGCCGCCATAGAAAATAGGCAGCAAGTAATTACGCGCGCTTGTTGA
>JBQCIS010000228.1:0-5155 GCA_051953515.1 Mucilaginibacter sp. | reverse complement strand
AGCACAGATCGCTTTCGGCAAAACCGCGCAATGCAGCCAGTGCGTCAGTATGTATATTCCCGGCGGGTTCACCATTGCTGTCAACATTCATTTTGTCAATTTTTGTCATGATGTTAACATCAATAGCGCCTGGTTGCATTTGTTGGCGAAGTATGTTTTCAAAAGCAGTCCGCTGTTGCTTTTCGGTAAAATCGGGCAGTAATTCATAACCTTGCTTTAATTGGCTGTTATCGGGCATTAACTCAAAATAACGGTCCAGATCGCTTCCGGAATAAAAGTCCTGCTTTTTTAAGGCTTCAAATTGTTCATCCGTTAATTTTTTCAATAAGTTGAGGTATGCGCTAATTCGCCTGGCGCGGCTGTCGGTGGCCTTTTTGGCAATCGGTTTAAAAGGTAGCTGGTTTTCGCGGCAATGATATTCGCGCATTCGTTCAATCAGCTCGTCATCAACAACGGATACTACAGACGAAATGCCATAGCGCGCAACTTTTAATGGGGTGTCTATTGAATAACCTAAACCTAAAACGGGTATATGAAACTGATGCATGTGAAAATGAAATAAAAAGGGTTTTTGTGCTTCAAAGGTTCGCTTTGATGACGGTTCAATTATTGATACGCGTCAGACAAAAAAATGACGTCCGTCACTTAAGGGTTATATATAAATTCATAGCCGCAGACTGCAAAAATGATCAGGCTTTTCTGATAACTGATATCCCTGGTTCATGGCTGCAATTATATTCGGAGAAATAGGAATTAATGATGTGCATTCTTTAATGAATTTTCAGCAATAGCATTATCACAAATCTTTTCTGTTAAAAACCCTAAGGGCAAAAAATATCGGTATAACGATCCATAGTACCTGCATAGCCACTGAAAAGATAATACCTTCGTTGCTCCCAAAAAACTGCTGATAAAGCGCGCCAGTGTAACCCATTAATGCAGAAATATCTAACTGAAGCAAGATGAGTATTCTCGCCAGATCAATCGGGTTCAAGGTTGTTAAAATAATCATCGCTTTTTCAAGCGGATAATCGGCAAAGCTATAGAGGAATAACAGAACCAGCCCGTCATACAGGATCGAGAAATAAAACCATAACATCAAAGCAAGGCCGATTCCTTTTGCTTTATCACGCGTTAAGGTTGAGGTTAAAAATGCAAGTGACACAAAACAGAGTGTAAGCAAGCAACCTGAAACCATGAGCGTAAGGCCCGTTGATGAGAATGCAAATATGGCTACCGGAACGCAAACGCCCAGTATAAAGGCAATTAACACAGAGCTGCTTATACCAATAAATTTACCCATTAGTATATTTTTGCGGCTGATAGGTTGCGATACCAGCAGCTCGGTAAATTCTGATGCGTTAAAATAATAGGTTGTTGCATAAATAATGCTGATTAGCGGAACAATGATCATGATAACCGTGGTAATGCTCACCAAGCCTTTGGTAACATCGGCATCTGCCCAAAAAATGGCCAAACTGATGGCCGCGAGGAGCACGGTGTAGGCGATAAGAACCTTACCTCGCACAATATCAAGTACAATATATTTTGCGATCTTTAGCATAGCTGTTAGTTTAAAATTTTAGTTAAGGCTTTGCTTAATTTATGTTCGCCGGTTTCATTTTTAAGCGCATTGAGAGATTTATAAAAATTAATCTGTCCCTCCATCAGGTATAAAATACTGTCTGATATTTCATCTGCCTCACTCAGGATGTGTGATGTTACCAGTATCAGTTTACCTTTAATCTTTTCTGATATGATCTTTTCCTTCAGTGCTTCTGCAGCAAAAGGGTCGAGGCCCGCACTGGGCTCGTCCAATACCAGCACATCCGGGTTGAACATAAAAGCCAGCGCGGCACTCACTTTTTGCAAAGTGCCTCCTGAAAGCGTGCGCATAGGTTTATGATACATGCTTTCCAGCTTATATTCCTTAAGCAGGTCAGTATCAAGCGCATTATCTTCCTGCCTGATGTCCATTACCATCCTGAATAACTGGCCTATTTTCATGTTGTCCGGGTAGCGTCCTATCTGCGGCATGTAGCCGATGTGTTTTTTATAGTGGAATGTATTGATGACGGGAAAGCCTTTGAATAAAATTGTGCCTTCGTCAGGTATTACCATGCCCAGTACCGATTTAATAAGCGTGGTTTTACCGGATGCATTCGGCCCGAGGATGGAAATCACGCGGCCCTGCTCAAAGCTGCAATCGATACCCTTGAGTACATTCAGCGTTCCAAATGTTTTTTTTAATCCGCTTATTTCTATTATCTTTTCCATGGCTTCATCATCGGTTTTTCGTCTTTTACTGTTTCCGGTGTAACGGATGGTATAGCTCTTTCTACTTTATCCAGCAGGTTTACAATAAAGCTGCGCATCAGCATTACACTCTGCGGATTTTGTTCTATTACCTGGGCATACAGGCTGATGGGCCGGTAGGGTATATCTCCTATACCGTCCTTATTCAGGTCGTAGCCCTCATATTTATCCCAGTAGTTATTGCTAAAATAATTGTCTTTTAAGCTGCCATTGGTGGTTGCATCAAACGAGTTGGCCTCGAAATTGTTATCTGTAAAATAATCGTCGTAGCAACTTGCCAATACGCGTAACGCCCAGCCATTGGATTTAAAATTGTTTTTCATAACAGTTATCCTTTCTGTATTCTCCATATAAATGGCGGTAGTGTTACGAATAAATTGATTGCCCTCAATTTGCGTATCCGATATCTCTTTCAGCAGCAAGCCATAAATAGCGCCGCCCCAGTTTTGCGTGAAGGTGTTATGCAGCATTTTTATCCGGCGGGTATACATAACTGCTACACCTGAACCATTATCCCGGAAAGTATTGTTGATGTAGGTGTCATCATCCGAAAACATGAAGTGTAATCCGTACCGGATGTTTTTCTCGCTCAGGTTATTTTCGATAGTGCTCTTTTTGGCAAACTCGAAATAAATGCCATCACGATGTTGGGTTACATAATTCCCGGAAATGAGAATTTGCCTGCATTTCCATAAATGGATGCCGTTACCTGAATTTTCAAGATTGTTTGATCCGGTTAGGTGATTATTTAGTACATGTACATTCTGGCAATCAGACAGATATATTCCAAAAAAGTTGTTTCGTAATATATTGTTACTCACGGTTACGTGTTCAACTTTGCTAAGTCTTATGCCTGCAAAATCGCGCATGGAACCGGTTTTGGAATTTTGGATAACAAAGCCATCAAACTTTACATTATTACTTGTAATGGTAACCACCTCATCCTGGAAAAAAGCGTCGAGTACCGGTTTCCCCTCACCTAATACCGTAACCTCTTTATTAATAATGGTATTGACTGAGCGATAAATGCCCGGCCTCACAACAATAGTATCACCATTTCTTGCCAGACCAAGGGCCTGTTTTAAAGTGGTAACCGCTGTGTGTGGAATCACTACAATGGTACGCCCCAAAACACTGCCTGGCAGAAAAAGCAATAGGCATATTTTTACAAAAGTCGGTTTCATTATCTTGATCATTGTTTTGACCGTAGCAGTTCAGCCCAATTTAATATTGTGCCGGCCTTGTCTTTTTGAAACACTTTTGCAGAAGCGGCAGAGTTGAATGCAGCCAGGTTGCCGCCCATGGGCGATTCTATTAACGCCGATTTAAGAAATACTGATGTCCGGGCATTTTTGAATATTCCAGGATGATCATAATAGCTTATCAGTAATATCGTTCTATTGTCTGACGCGATAGCGGCATTCATTGTCAGGTAGTAAGCCATGCACTCCGCCGAATCAAATTTGTAAACCTTGCCTTTAGCGGTTATTATTTCAGCGGCGAACCGGTTATCCATGATTATCATCTTGCAATGTTGACAGGTATCCTTTCCATATAGGATCTTCTCCGGCTCCCTGTTGCAGGCTACCAGCATCATACAGGCAATTATCAGTTGTATCTTTATCGTTTTCATTTTGGGGTGTTAAAGTTAAATATGTTCTTTTTTTAATAAGTGAGGCAGTTGCTAAAATGCCGCCAATGCCTACCAATATTCCGCCGGTATCAGGTAATGACCCGGCTGTGAAATTGAGGAGCTGTTTGTAGCCGATTAGCGGGGGCTGATAGTACATTCCCTCAACTTTGATAGCCGCGTTCGGATTGAGGTGGTGACCATAATCGTATTCCCATATATAAAAATCACTAAAGCCAATAATGCCAAACAGGCAAAGACTAATAAACCATACTATCGCCAGTGCTTTGTTGCTGATGATTGCCGCTACAGCGCCTAACAACATGATGGCTCCGAATAGATAAGGCAGAATTTTAAATTCCTTGAAATCTGTTGAGACAATATGCTTCATCCCGATATAATGATTAAGCTCATTGATCTGATCAATATTTCCCGATATACCGGTTAACCAAATTTTCATTTCGAGGCCTTCAGGATACTGGGGAGCATCAAGCAAAATATGCCATAGAGGTAGGGCATAGGCACATGCCATCAGCATAATGCTTATACCTATCAGTATCCGCGATGTCGATTTCATAACGTTTAAAATTTTTTGATTATGCACGGTGCTGTTTGGCACCGTGCATGGTATAGATAATTATTGTGTTACAGGATTTATACCGATAGAATATTTCAGCGGCGTATTGGCATCAGCTGATGATACTCTGAAATATCCCTGCATTTCCTGATGCAATGCAGAACAGAAATCTGTGCAGTAGAACGGGAATATACCGGCTCGGTCAGGGTTCCACTTCAGCGAACAAGTTTCACCCGGCATGATCAGTAATTCGGCATTGTTGGCGCCTTTTATCGCAAAGCCATGGGGCACATCCCAATCCTGTTCAAGGTTAGTAACGTGTACATAAACCTCATCGCCTACTTTAATGCCTTCAATATTATCAGGTGCCAGATGCGAGCGAATAGCCGTCATGTAAACATCAATCCTCTTTCCGCTTCGTACAACCTTGGTATCCTTTTCTGCTTTGGTGACGTACGCATTATTGTTATCCTCAATTTTGTAGAATTTAACCTGGTTTTTCAAAATTTTATCTGCCGGTATCATTTGTGCATAGTGGGGTTCGCCGATGGTTGGAAAATCCAGTAAAAGTTTCATTTTGTTACCGGTAATATCTATCAGCTGACAAGCCTGCGCAAGTTCAGGGCCGGTTG
>JBQCIS010000227.1:0-4257 GCA_051953515.1 Mucilaginibacter sp. | reverse complement strand
ATTTGGTAGTGAAAAAATTATACATTTGATAATCTTTCTTAACCAACCTATGTCAGATCATTTAGCCAACAAAGATATCGACCTAAGCTTTCTGTACGAGATTGCGGATGGTAGTGATGAATTTATAGTAGAATCCATCGGCATGTTTCTTGCCCAGTCGCCGGAAATATTGCAGGCCGTTGGCAACGCCATAGCTTCAAGAAACTGGCCCGAAGCCGCAGCTGCCGCCCATAAAATAAAAGCCAATCTTGGTTTTTTTGGTATGCTTAACAGCCAGGCATTAATACAGGAAATTGAACTGGCCTGTAAAGCCGGAGCCTCCAATCCACAGGAAGTAATATCAAAATTTGCCGAAGTAAAGGCGATTATTGAAGAAAACCTGGAAGCGCTGGAACTGGTAAAAGCGGATAAGGAAGCAAATCTGTAGAGGACATTTAAATTTAATATCCTAAAGCTTTTTGCTTTAAGCCTTACGCCTTCTGCTCTATTTTAAAAGTATAGCTTTCCATAATTAAATTAGCCAGCAGGCTTTTGCATGCTTCTTCAACTTTGGCATGAGCGGTTTGCTCGTCGGCAGCCTCAATTTCAAGGGAAATGTGTTTGCCTATACGCACATTGTGTATCTCGGCCAAACCAAGGTTTTTCATGCTGCCGGTTACGGCTTTTCCTTGCGGGTCAAGAATTTCTTTTTTTGGCATTACATCAATTTCGGCCTGGAAAGTTTTCATTTTGTATGGAGTTGTTTTTGCTGAACCGATTATGTACGAGGCTTATTCGTTATGCATCGGTGCATGCAGTTTTTTAAATTGTATTACAGATAAGGTGATGTAAATCAATATCACCACCGGAACTGCCGCGAATTTAAAAAATAGTATCAATATTGCCGAAAATAGCAGTAATAAATAGCGGTAAATATTTTCCTGGAAATCCTTATTCTTGAATTTAAGAGACATCAGCGGCATTTCAGCGACCAGTAAAAAGCACATCACGATCACAAAAACCGATAGCCCGTAAGGATTAAGAATGTATTTAGATAAATTGGTATGTTGCTCAATAATAAGCGGAAGTGACGCGATCAATATGGCATTTGCCGGCGTTGGTAAGCCTATAAAGCTTTCGGCCTGGCGTGTATCCACATTAAATTTAGCCAACCTTAATGCCGAAAATACGGGTATCAGAAAAGCAATGAAATTAAGATACGGGCTTATTGAGATTTGCGGAGCCTGCAAGAAGAGCTCATACATGATAGCTGATGGCAATACGCCAAAGCTCACCATATCTGCCAGAGAGTCAAGGTCTTTTCCTATAAATGAGTAGGATTGCAGAACGCGTGATGCCAGTCCGTCAAAGAAATCAAAAATGGCTGCCAGAAAAATAGCGTAAGCCGCGTATATGAGGTTTTCTTTAAAGCAAAACACAATGCCTACACAACCACTGAAGAGGTTTGCACAAGTTATGGCATTAGGTAGGTGCTTTTTCACTCGTTTCTTCATGATGCCCCGAAGGTATCGGTATGATATTAAGTATTTATGAAATTATACCGATTTAATTAATCAAATATAACTCCATAAATACAAAAATATTAAGAATTCATAGAAATGAGGAATTCCTCGTTGGTTTTTGTGCCCCTGATCTGCGACTGTAAAAACTCCATTGCTTCCTGCGAGTTCATATCGGCAAGGTGGTTGCGGAGTATCCAAACGCGTTGCAGTACATCGCGCTCAAGCAGCAGATCGTCGCGGCGTGTGCTCGATGCCGTGATATCGATAGCCGGGAATATACGTTTGTTTGACAGCTTACGGTCCAGCTGAAGCTCCATATTACCGGTACCTTTAAACTCTTCAAAGATAACCTCATCCATTTTAGAGCCGGTTTCGGTAAGCGCCGTAGCGATAATGGTGAGTGAACCGCCGTCTTCAATATTACGGGCAGCACCAAAGAATCTTTTCGGTTTGTGCAGCGCATTTGCATCAACACCACCCGATAATATTTTGCCCGATGCAGGCGCTACGGTATTGTAGGCACGTGCCAAGCGGGTAATCGAATCGAGCAGTATCACTACGTCGTGGCCGCATTCTACCATACGTTTTGCTTTTTCAAGTACAATGTTGGCGATCTTCACGTGGCGTTCAGCGGGCTCATCAAAGGTTGATGAAACCACTTCGGCGCGTACGCTGCGAGCCATATCAGTTACTTCCTCAGGGCGTTCATCTATCAGCAGGATGATCAGGTAAACTTCAGGGTGATTCTTTGCTATCGCATTAGCCACATCCTTCAATAACATGGTTTTACCGGTTTTTGGCTGTGCCACGATCAAACCACGCTGACCTTTACCGATAGGCGAAAACAGGTCCATTATGCGGGTTGAGTAATTGCCCGCGTCAGTGAACAAATTCAACCTTTCTGAAGGGAAAAGCGGGGTTAAGTGGTCAAAAGGAACACGGTCGCGCACTTCGGCAGGGATACGGCCGTTTATAGCCTCAACCCTTACCAGCGGGAAGTATTTTTCACCCTCTTTTGGCGGACGAATGCTGCCGCGGACGGTATCGCCGGTTTTTAAACCAAATAACTTTATCTGCGACTGTGATACATAGATATCATCAGGCGAAGTAAGGTAGTTATAGTCAGATGAGCGAAGGAAGCCATAACCGTCTGGCATAATTTCCAGTACGCCTTCATTCACAATTACGTTATCAAAGTCGAGGTTGATAGCGGGCTCCTGTGCTTTTTGCTGGTTGTTTTGCATATTGCCAACGCGGCGGTCTGGCCTTTGCGGGCGTGCTTCGGGCACAAACCCATCTACTTTGGTTACAGTTTCTTCAAAACTGATGGCCGGTGCTACTATCTCTGCAGGCACCTCAGCAGGTTCAGCTTCATCAGTTACTATATCATCATCAGGTTCGTCAAAAAGTGTGGCGTCATCAAGCGGCACTTCAACACGCGGACGTGATGGTTTGCCCTGCACTTTTTCGGCGGGTTTATTTTTTACAGTACGGGTTCTTTTACGGGTACGGTCGCCTGTTTCGGCGGGTGCTTCATCTGCTACTGATATAGGGGCGTAGTTGCTGTCCATAGCATTTTGTTGGGCTTTTGCAGCTTCTATCAGGTTCTGTTGTTCAACTATGGAGGCAATCAACTGCGCTTTGCGCATATCTTCGGCATCAGCTATCCCTAAACTTTTGGCAATTTCGCGCAACTCCGAAACGAGTTTGTCGTTCAATTCAATTGTATCAGACATGAGATGGATTATAATTCAAAAAAAGGTTTTTATTTGAGTCACTGTTTACACAAATATTGTCCGGCTGTTTGTTCGTCGTTTATATGATAAGATCGCCGGAAAATATTATTCAAAAGAAACTTGTCCTGCCCAACTTATGCAACATCTAAAACCAAGCAAATTTTATAAACTAAATATTTGTGGATTTTTTAAATTGTTTCTTTAGCGCAAGAAAAATTCAAAAGGAAAACGCTGCAAATCTACTTAAATTATTTCAAAAATAAAATTCTTAAAATAAATCTTATTTATTAGATCAACAGTTCTATTTATTTTTAGTTTTTTTGGTTTGAAATATATATAGTACATGATCTCGCGTCAGCAATTAATAGAGCAAATAAAGCAGAAAAAGTCATTCCTTTGTGTAGGTCTTGATACCGATATCGATAAAATTCCCCCATTCCTGAAAGATTATCCCGACCCGATATTTGAGTTCAATAAACGCATTATCGATGCTACAAAAGACCTTTGCATTGCTTATAAACCCAACGCGGCATTTTACGAGCGGCATGGCATAATGGGTTTGCAGGCGCTTATTAAAACCTCGCAATATTTGCCAAAAGACTGCCTGAGCATTATGGACGCCAAGCGCGGCGACATCGGCAATACATCATCCATGTACGCCCGTACCTTTTTTGACGAGAGCGCAGCCGGAATGGATTTCGACGCCATAACGGTAGCACCTTATATGGGTAACGACAGTGTAAAACCTTTTCTTGCTTTCGAAGGTAAATGGGTGATCCTGCTGGCGCTTACCTCGTCTGTCGGCAGCCAGGATTTTCAATACCTGCAAACCGGTAACGGCTACCTGTACGAAACCGTGATACAAAAAGCCAATACCTGGGCCGGTGCCGATAGGCTGATGTACGTAGTGGGCGCTACAAAAAGCACCGAGTTTACCAATATCCGGCAATATGCACCCGATAATTTCCTGCTTGTACCCGGCGTAGGCGCACAGGGGGGCAGCCTGGAAGATGTTTGCA
>JBQCIS010000226.1:0-6640 GCA_051953515.1 Mucilaginibacter sp. | reverse complement strand
CAGATGCGTCCACCCGTCTTTTTCGCTTACCCATAAAAAATCGCGTCCGTGGTGCATCCATTCCCAGCCGGTCATTTCCCCTTCGCCCCAACGTTCTTTCGTGTCTATCCATGCTTTATCCTGCTCCTCGAATATCTGTGCGGCAGTGCCGTTTGATACATTAGCCAGGAATATTTTGCTTTCGTTCTGGGCACGGTTCAGTTGCTGCAGGATCACTTCGTTCGAGTTGCCGGCCCATTCCATACGCGGTATATAATGCTGTACCGGGTCGCCGGGGATGTTGAGCCAGGTGATCCCGGCGCTGTTTATATCAACCACACCCAGTTTGCATGAGCTCGGATCTTCCCCCGCCACCGGGTATTCCACCGGAACGGTAAAAGGATAAATGGAGTCGGTGGTATTCAGCATCAGGTAGTTTTTTATTTTGCGGGCATCCAGTTGCCAGAAAGCGATCGCATGTCCATCGGGCGCCCAGCGGAAACCGTCGCGGCAGCCAAACTCTTCTTCATAAGCCCAGTCGAACGTACCATTGATCAGTTTCTTTGTCCCGTCAAAAGTGAGTTGCTTTACATCGCCGCTGGCCAGGTCCTCAACAAAAAGGTTATGTTCGCTTACATAAGCCGCTTTGGTGCCATCGGGCGATAATTTGGCGAACATGAGCGATGATAGCGGGCGGGCAACGCCAATTTGCCTGAGGGTTTTGGCAGCAAGATCATACACCCAGTAGTCGCCACGGGTGTTGTAGCGCCAAACCCGTTTGGTATTGGTGAAAATGAGTATCTTTTTACCATTATCGGCAAAGCTGAAGCTACTAACAGCAAGTGCCGGCTTACCCGGAGGGGTTAGCATGCCCTCAGTTAAAACAATTGTTTTTTTGGTGCTGTCGCGGGTATCCAATTCAACCAACTGGCCATCCTGCATCCGGTAATATTGGTAACCGTCCGGCGCCCAATGGATGCGGCGCTGTGCATGAACTGCCGGACTACTGAAAAGCAAGACTGCTAAAAACCCCAGAGAAAAGAATGAAAAAATTGAACTGTTGCGCATAAGTTTAAACTGAAAATTAGTTTTAATTTGTGCAGCGATGGGTTTACCGCTGCTTTTTTGCGTTAAATTAGTGTTTTTAAAATAAGCCATCTGTTAATAATGAAAAAATTACTATCCCTGTTTATTGCCGGCATGCTGTCGGCATTGTCAGTTTGTGCGCAAAACGCCGACAGGAGCAAGTTTATAAGCGACAGTCTTCAGGTATACATCAACAAAGCGTTAACAGACTGGCGCATACCCGGCGCAGCAGTTTGCATTGTAAAAGACAACAAGGTGGTGATGATGCGGGGCTATGGTGTAAAGGAACTGGGCCTTAACAACAGGGTGGATGAAAATACATTGTTCATGATCGGTAGTAATACCAAGGCGTTTACTGCCACTGCGCTGGCCATGTTACAAACACAAAAAAAGCTTTCGCTGGATGATAAGATAACCAAATACATTCCGTCGTTTAAACTGGATAACACCGCCGCAGGCGAAATGACCACCGTACGCGACCTGCTGTGCCATCGCATTGGCTTTATGACCTTTCAGGGAGACTTTACGTTTTACAACACCGACCTCACCCGCGAACAGATCATAGCAAAAATGGCGCTGGTAAAGGCAAAATATCCGTTCCGCACAACATGGGGATATACCAACTCGGCATTTTTAACGGCAGGGCAGGTAATACCGGCGGTAACCAGCCGCTCGTGGGAGTCGTGGATAAAGGATTACATTTTTGCACCGCTGGGTATGGGCAATACCATAGCGCTTACCAAGCAAATGCCCACGGCGTTTAACAAAACCGCCGCGCATACCATTGTAGACGGCCGCTTAACCGCCATTCCTTACTGCCAGATAGATGGCCTGGCCCCCGCAGGCGGCATCAGTTCAAGCGCGAACGACCTGAGCAAATGGGTGTTATGCCTTTTAAATAATGGTAAAGTAGGCAACAGGCAGGTTATCCCGGAGGCGGCTATAGAAGCCACACGCGAACCGCAGGATGTAGTAGGCAATATTGGTTTCCTGAATGGAGAAAAGGATTATCAACTGTACGGCCTGGGCTGGTTTCTTACTACTTATGCAGGCCACCGCATTGTAATGCATGACGGTGGTGTGAATGGCTATTTATCGTCCGTTACGCTTATACCAGATGAGCATTTAGGCATTATTGTGCTTACCAATACCGACCAGAATGATTTTTTTAACGCCTTACGCTGGGATGTAATGGATGCGTACTTTAAGTTGCCTTATCACAACTATAACGACTTTTTCCTGAAAAGATTCAGAACCAACCAGAACAATGAACTGGCACTTGACAGAAGAAGGCACGATACCGTGGCCATGAACCATCCGGCAGCTTTACCGCTGAGCGCTTATGCCGGTAAATACTACAACGAACTATACGGCAACATGACGGTAACCGTAGGCGATGCCAATGATTTAGATATGCGGTTTGAGCATCACCCCAGAATGTATGCGCATTTACAGCCGTTAGGCGGCAACCGCTTTTATGTAACCTTCTCCGACCCAGAATTGGGTAAGGCAGTATTTCCATTTACAGTAAATAACGGAACAGTTAATAGCGTACGCGTAAAAGTGGCCGACTTTGTAGAGTACACGCCATACGATTTTAAAAGGGTACAATAGGTAGCCTCCGGAAAGCAAGCCGTACGCTTAAAAAGGATAACTGCTATTTCCCCGGTACACCAGGCTGAAAATTATCCATGATATAGTTCTGCGGTATCTCATTATCATGGTGTTTTTTGCCATAGTAACGGACGGCACTTTCAACGTCGCCGGATGACTTGATGGTAATGGTGAACAGCTGGTCGTAATCGCCGGGACTGAGTTCATCAAACGGCGAGTCGGCACCCAATTCACTTAATAACGGGATGATGGTTTTATAGTCGGCAATAACGAGTACGTTGGAGCCGATAAAATTGCGCCGGAGTATTTCGGCCAGCTTTCTTACACTATCGGTATAAATACGGGGCAACAATTTTATTTTGACGGCCAATGGATTGGCCGTTTGTTGAGACGCATGAGCGCGGGTGGTATAAATGGCTTGTACACTGCTGTGCCGCAGGGTTTTCATCAGGTCCCGGGCACGTTGTTGGCCGGTGTCAGAGAGTACGTCCCGACCTTTTACATTTTCAGCATGATTTACTATCCATATAGTGGTTTTTTGTGCAAAGGCATTAAAATTGCATAGCGTAAGCAGTAAAAGCACTATTTTAAAAAATCGACCTAAAAAAACTGAACTTTTCATGCGGGCGACGGTTTTAATGCAAGATGCTAACTATACGCAGGTTATAACTAAACCTGCCGGTAATAAAGCGTTGGTTGCTAACGTCGTATACAAATATAATATGCAGATGCGACATAATTGAATATATGAGACTCTTCAGAAAACGTTACCTGCACCATTGGTGGAAGATTATTATGGCCACCTTTTCGGGCTTTATCAGCGATAACGGCCTTAAATTGAGCGCCTCACTTGCTTATTATACTATATTTTCCATAGCGCCGCTGCTGGTGCTGCTACTGGCGCTTGTAAATGTTTTTTTAAAGGATGAGGCAAACCGGCAACTGATTTATGTACAGCTGCAACATTATATGGGCGTACAGGCGTCAGACCAGGTGAAGGATATCATCAAAAACCAGGCGATTTACAGCAAAAGCGGCCCTGCGCTGATTATTGGCGGCATAGTGCTGATGCTGGGCGCCAGCAGTATGTTTGTGGAGATACAGGACTCGCTCAACATCATCTGGCGGGTGCGGGCGAAACCTAAAAAAAGCTGGCTGAAGCTGATACAAAACCGCTTTCTGTCATTCTCGCTCATTGCCAGTTTAAGTTTTTTGCTGCTGGTATCGCTTATTGTTAACATCGTGGTCAGTGCGCTGAGCGAACGTATACAGCAATTCTTTCCGGGGGTTACGGTAATTATATTCATTATCAACTTCGCGCTTACCTTCCTGGTTATCGCGCTGCTGTTTGGTATCACCTTTAAAGTACTGCCCGATGTAAAGATCACGTGGAAGGATGTACGCTCAGGCGCTATATTCACGGCTATACTGTTTATATTGGGTCAGTATCTTATCGGCCTTTACATCCAATACTTTGCGCATAGTTCAACCTATGGCGCGGCGGGATCAGTGATCGTTATCCTTACGTGGATCTATTATACAGCGGCCATCCTGTACATTGGCGCCGAATTTACCCAGGTTTATGCCGAAGCTATCGGCAGCAAAATAGAACCTGCTGAATATGCCGTACACATCAGGCAAAGCGAGGTGGAAGTTGAGGTGAAAAAGCTACCTCCGCAAAACCCGGATATTAAAGACGAGCTAAAGCCGGAAAATATAGCTGCTGAAGAAAAGAAGAGCTAATTAATACAGTTACGAGTTGTTATTTGGCTAAAGCCGTTATTATCCTATTGGCAACCGTCCCCATAAACGGGACGGCAATATAAAAGGCCTGCAATTAATTATATTGTCATTGAATTTAGCCGAATATGAAAATCGTCCTTTATCATCAGACTGCCATAGCCCGAAACTTAAGTTAATTAATAATTATCGTGTATATAGGTGATAATGCGCACCATCTCGTTTCGGACCTGCCGGGCCGGTTCTGTAAAATTATTATTCATGAATGAAAAGGCAAGCCGGTGCCCTTTACGAGTAACAAGGTAGCCGCTCTGGTTGTAATCATACATGAGCGAACCGGTTTTCGCCCAAACAAATACCTTTCCATTATCTGTTTTGTAAGCGCTTTTTATAGTGCCTGCCACACCGCCTTCCGGCAATTCGCTGTGCAGCAACTGCTCATTTCGTGTTTGCAGTATTTTTACTAACAGCGCAACAATACTGCGGGGGGTAAACATGTTGTAACGCGAAAGCCCTGAGCCGTCGACCCATCTTGGCGTATCCGGCAGATCATTCAGATAATGCGCTTTTGAGTAATTAATTACCGAGTCGGTATTCAGCGTATTAAACTTTACCGACGAGCATACCAGCAGCAATTGTTCGGCAATAAAATTATCACTGGGTTGCAGCAGATGACGGTAAACGGTATCGGCGTTAGCGTTGTAGATGGTTTTGGCAAATGAAGTTAAAGGCCGGCGAATTAGTGTGACGGTATCCTTTAATGTATCCTGCAATAACCTTTGCGTTAATGTGTCGCTCGTCTTCCAGGGTACCTGCTGAAAATAGTTTTGGGTTGCTACGGAAATTGGGGAATAAAATTTATTGGCTAAAAAATCTCTTGTAACTTTAAAATGGGCTGTATTCTGTTTGTCAGCAGAAACAGTATCTATAATATGGCTATTGAAATACGACGGAGCGGCTACCAGTTTTTGATAGGGGCCGGCCGTAAAAGTTACAAGGTTGCCATACACGGGCAGTTCACTAATCTCGGCCTGGTAATCGTCGTTATAGTCATTCCATGCCCAGCCGTCGCCAAAAAAAGCATTCTGATAATTACCTGCAGCATAAAAAAGCTGCTTGCCGCTGTTCTTCAGAAAATTGTATGCATTAACTCCCTTCAGGTCGCTATGCAGGAATGACGGGTCACCCGTTCCCCAGAATATCAGCGAATCGCCGTGCATTTCATAACGCAAACCCGGAATGGAATCTCCCAGCATGCGCAGGCAGGTGTACCAGGTAAACAGTTTGGTGTTTGATGCAGGTGTATAGTACTTGTCGTCATTCTGCTCAAATACCATTTTTTTACTGTCGAGGTCGTATAGCGCAAACCCGGTAAAATGGTCGTTGAGTATTCTTGATCGTTTAAACAGCTTCCTTATTTTATGTTTGTGGATACCGCCGGCTTCGGCTTTTTGTAGTCCCTGTACAAAGAGCAGCGTAAATAATATAGCGTAAATTATACGCCTGGCTGTAACTATCATTATATTGCTTCGGTCTAATTTTGTAAATTTAATTACTAATTATATTTCCTGACGCCCTAATATATCCTATAGCGTGAAATTGCTGCGTATTATATGCCTTTTCTGTTTGCTAAGCTGCACCTTTTTAAAGGCACATGCGCAATACTTTGCCCTGGCAACCCACCGCAAACACATTACCTTGCCGTTTCGCATTATACGGAATATGATCGTAATCAAGTTAAAGATCAACGACAAGGGGCCCTTCAATTTTATACTGGATACCGGCGCCGGATTGATGCTCATTACCGAGCCCACACTGGTAGATTCTATTAATCTCGCATCAAAACACACGATAACAATTCCGGGGTTAGGCGAAGGCATTGATGCAGAGGCTTATATTACTTCGCCGCTAAATGTACAGATACCCGGCCTGACGAGTAACGACGTTAGCGCGGCCATCTTTAAAAAAGATCATTTTAACCTTTCTAACTATGCCGGTATACCTATACACGGTTTGCTGGGTTATGAGTTTTTTTCCAGCCTGGCGGTTAAAATAAACTTTAGCGACAGTACATTGAGTATCTCCCGGCCTAAGGACCTGCGCCCGTATGGTAAATCGTTCAGGGTGCCGTTATCTATCGAAGACCGCAAGCCTTATATGCACGCCCTGGTAACTTATCCGAACGGCAAGCAGCAAAACTGTAAGCTTGTGGTAGACATTG
>JBQCIS010000225.1:0-2658 GCA_051953515.1 Mucilaginibacter sp. | reverse complement strand
TGAAGATATGGACGGCGAAATAGAAGTGGAGATTAGCCAGCGGCAGCCCATCCTGCGTATCCTTAACCAGAACAACCAGGATTATTATGTGGATGAGAACGGTTTAAAGATCCCGCTGTCGCAAAACTTTACCGCGATGGTATTGGTAGCCAATGGTTTTATAGAAGAACCATTCGGCGGGCAGGTAGATACGCTGCACACAGCCCTGGCCAGGGCTGTATATAAAACGGCCGATTATATCCGCAAGGATTCGTTATGGGCGGCGCAGATAGCAGAAATATACGTGAACCAGCAGCATGAGATAGAGCTGATCCCTCGTGTAGGTAACCAGCGTATCCTGTTAGGTGATGCCGATTCGCTGGATAATAAATTCAGCAACCTGTATATTTTTTATAAAAAGGCGCTGCCGCAGGCCGGCTGGGGTACATACAAAGCAATAAATATTAAATACGCTAACCAGGTTGTTGGTGTACGTAATCAGCTTACAAAAAAGGATTCGCTTACTGCTAAGGCCAGGAAGGATTCTTTACAAATGGCAAAGGACACATCTCAAATAAGTAATTAATATGGACAAAATTTTAACACAAGAAAAGAGTTCGCCAATCGTGGTAGGGTTGGATATCGGAACTACAAAAATATGTGCTATAGTTGGCCGCCGGAACAAGAACGGGAAGATTGAAGTACTGGGTATCGGTAAGGCTGAATCGGCAGGGGTAACACGCGGGGTGGTTTCCAATATTGATAAAACCGTTCAGGGTATTGTACAGGCGGTTGATATTGCCAGCGCCCAATCGAACGTGGAGATAAAGGTGGTGAACGTGGGTATTGCGGGGCAGCATATTAAAAGTTTGCAGCACCGTGGCCTCATTACCCGCCGTGATCTGGATAACGAAATATCCCGTAAGGATATAGATAAATTGATAGAGGACATGTTTAACCTGGTAATGCCACCGGGCGAAGGCATTATCCATGTCATCCCGCAGGAATTTACCATTGATGGCGAACCGGGCATTAAAGACCCGATAGGCATGGCTGGCGTAAGGCTGGAAGCGAACTTCCACATCATTTCGGGCCAGACCGCCGCTATCAAAAACATCGTAAAATGCGTGAACAAGGCCAGTCTGGAAACTGTAGACCTGATACTGGAACCACTTGCTTCGTCTGAATCGGTTTTGAGCGAGGAAGAAAAAGAAGCCGGGGTTGTTTTGGTGGATATAGGCGGTGGCACTACCGATATTGCCATCTTCCACGAAGGTGTGATCAGGCATACCGCTGTCATTCCGTTTGGCGGTAACAGCATCACCGAAGATATCCGCGAAGGCTGCTCGGTAATGCGCAACATAGCGGAGCAACTGAAAGTGCGCTTCGGCTCAGCACTGGCTGAGGAGAACAAAGAAAATGAGATTGTGTGTGTACCGGGTTTACGCGGCCGCGAGCCAAAAGAAATTTCGGTAAAAAACCTTGCCTTTGTTATCCAGGCCCGTATGGAAGAAATTGTTGAGCATGTGTATTACGAGATCAAGGCATCAGGCTACGAAAAGAAACTGATAGGCGGTATAGTGGTAACCGGCGGCGGCGCGCAGTTGAAGCACTTATCGCAATTGGTAGAGTTTGTTACCGGCCTGGATTGCCGCATCGGTTACCCGAACGAGCATCTTGCCAAAAATGAAGTATTGCCAAAAAATGTATACGAAGACCTGCAAAGCCCCATGTACGCTACCGGTATAGGCTTGCTGATAAAAGGTATACAGAAAATGGAGTATGATGATATGCCGCAGGAGATGGAAGTGAAGAAAAAAATAAAGGAAAAGCAACCGGTTAAAAAGCCGAATTGGATAGAATTACTGAAGACTTATATTAAGGATGATATCCCTGATAAGGACTTTATTAAGTAGGTTTTAACTACTTATTCACAAATGGTGATTTTTCAACAAACTGACAAATGTGGAAAAGTCCTGTGGAAAATGTCATAATATTACAATAGGAGAAAACTAAATATTCGTAAGGCGTAAATAGCTGTAAACTAAGATTATGAAGTTTGAGATGTTAAAAGATAAGTCGTCTATCATCAAAGTAATTGGTGTAGGTGGCGGCGGTGGCAATGCTGTGAATCACATGTACAAGCAGGGCATAACCGGTGTTGACTTTATTGTGTGCAATACCGATGCTCAGGCGCTTGAACTGAGTCCCGTTCCGAATAAAGTGCAATTAGGCGCCAGTCTTACCGAAGGTATGGGTGCAGGATCGATACCCGAAGTTGGTAAAAACTCGGCTATCGAAAATATAGATGATATAAAACAGATGCTGGGCAGCAACACCAAAATGTTGTTCATTACGGCAGGTATGGGTGGTGGCACCGGTACAGGCGCAAGCCCTATTATTGCCAAGGCAGCGCGCGAGCTGGATATTCTTACTGTGGGTATCATCACCACACCGTTCTCGTTTGAGGGCAAGCGTCGTAAAATGCAGGCCGAAGAAGGTTTGGGCGAGCTGAAAAAGTACGTCGATTCGTTCCTGGTGATCTCGAACGACAGGCTTCGGCAGGTATTCGGTAACCTTACGCTTGGATCGGCATTTGCCCAGGCCGATAATATTTTGACCACAGCTGCCAAAGGCATAGCCGAGATCATAACACTGCCGGGTTATATCAACGTTGAC
>JBQCIS010000224.1:0-28178 GCA_051953515.1 Mucilaginibacter sp. | reverse complement strand
AATCGTAATATCCCCAACCTGTCTTATATCCTGTGAGGATGAGCCTGCCATAAGTTTATATTTACCTGGTTCAACTATCCATTTATGGGTTGCATCATCAAAGTAAGCAAGGTCATTCACATTTACATTTAAAGCTACTGCAGATACTTTACCAGGAGCGATCGACACTTTTTTAAATGCTTTCAACTCCTTCTCAGCCCGCTCAACTACCGAGTTTCCTTTGCCTATATAAAGCTGAACAGTTTCTTTTCCAGTTACGGCGCCCGTATTCTTCACATCTACCCATATCTTTATTTTATCGCCTTTTTTATAAATGTGCTTATCTGTTTTTAACCCCGAATATTTGAAATTGGTATATGACAGGCCATAGCCGAAGCAATAAAGTGGTTCTATCTTTTTGGTATCGTACCAGCGATAGCCAACCAGGATACCTTCTTTATAATTAGCAGTAAGGTTTTTAGACGGATAAGTATTTAAAGCAAATGCCGGTGAATCATGCAATGAAGCAGGAAAGGTAAACGGCAATTTCCCGGATGGGTTAACACTGCCGGTTAGTACATCGGCAAGTGCATCGCCCGCCTCAGAGCCATTAAACCATGACCATACAATAGTGTGATTTGCTTTTTTTATCTTGTTAAGATCATAAGGCGCACCAGCCATAATTACAATGATGGTTTTAGGATTAGCCGCAGTAACAGCATCTACAAGCGCCTGTTCGCCGAAGGGAAGGGCCAGCGTCTTGCGGTCATGCCCTTCGCTTTCATATTCCCGGTTAGAGCCAATGCACAATATGGCTACATCGGTTGTTTTGGCGAGGGCTACAGCCTCATCTATTAATGCCTGGTTGGGTTTGTCATAACCTGCGTTTTGGGCGTCGGTATTGCTGGCAAGATAATTAGCCTTGTATCCCTGTGCAAATTTAATATCGATGGTTTTGCCTAACCGCGACCGTATGCCTGCAAGGGCTGTAACCTCATATTTTGCCTTTACACCAGCGCCAAATCCGCCGGAAGCAAACGTACGTACCGCGTTATCGCCAATTACGGCAATGCTTTTTATTTCACTCGTTTTTAACGGCAGCAAATGGTCGTCATTTTTTAGCAGGGTAATGGATTCTGAGGCAATGGTATAAGCAGCCTTTTCATGTTCCGGCGTTGCTATGCTGCCCTGCGGATGATTTGCACTCATGGAGGTATGGTACATCACCCATAAAATGCGTTTTACCTTTTCGTCTATCGTTTTTACAGACACCTTACCGGCTTTAACAGCAGCCAGCAGCGGTTTGGCAAAATACCACTTATCATAAGGCCCGCTTGACCCCATCTCTATATCCAATCCGTTATTTGCGGCTGCTACCGTGTGGTGCGTACCACCCCAGTCAGACATTACCAGCCCCTTAAATCCCCATTCATTTTTCAATACTTTATTCAGCAGAAAATCATTCTCTGAGCACCAATACCCATTCACTTTATTATATGCCGACATTACTGCCCAGGCGTTACCCTGCTGCACAGCAGCTTTAAATGCCGGCAGGTATATTTCGCGCAAAGCCCGCTCGTCAACTACCGAGTTTACATCGTTGCGGTTTTCCTCCTGGTTATTAGCGGCAAAATGTTTTATACATGCTGCCACATGCTGGCTTTGGATACCCCTTACCGCTTCTACTGCCAATTGCGCATTCAGGTATGGATCCTCTGAATAATACTCGTAGGTACGGCCACAGAGCGGCATACGGCAAATATTAAATGCGGGGGCAAGCATTACATCCTTTTTGCGCGCGTTGGCCTCCTGCCCTATCACCACGCCGTATAAGTTGGCCATGGCCGGGTTCCAGGTAGCAGCTATGGCCGAACCGTTTGGCATAAAGGTGGCCGAATCTGTTGTCCAATGCGCGGAGTTCCAGTCGAAACGTAATATTTCTTCGCGCACGCCCAAAGGCCCGTCATCGCAGGTAAGTTCGGGTATACCCAACCGCTTCACACCAGCCGAAGAAAACAGAGCATTGCCATGCAGCATAGCTATTTTCTCCTCAAGGGTGAGCTGTTTAACAATATGATCAATCTTAATTTTTAGAGTGGCCTCATTTTTATTCTGAGCCGAAAGATTTGAAAAAATACAAAATGCGAAAACGCATGTAATGGCGGTTTTTAACGTCTTAATCATGCGGTGAATATATCAGCCACCTTTAAAAACGACTATAAAATTTGTAACTATATCTATAACAAATGTTCACTACGGAAAGAATATAGCTATCAAACGACTAATAAACTTGAATCAGAACAGGGAATGTCCGCTTCTCTCCCTCTGAGAGTTTTTGTTATGCCATGATGGCGCATAATGCCCAAATGAAAGCACTTGAGCCAATGCTTTCCCTTCTACAGGGGGAATTTATAATAAAAAAGGCCGCCCCCGGTAATTGGAGACGGCCTCTTAAACCTTATCTTATTATTTTGTCCGGCTAAAAGATAAAATTACATAAGCTGTATTATTCCCTACGCTTACCGGCAGTTTAAGTGTCATCTGGTTGGCATCAATAGCCGCCACTAACAATTGGTAGCCATTTTGCACCTTACTCGCTTTATCTCCTTCGTATAATTGTTTAAACTTGAATATTTCGCCGTTACTGTTATTATACGACCAGAATATTTTTTGCACCGAGCCATTGGTAAGTGCATAAGTGCCATTACCACTATTGGTAAGTGTCCATGTGCTGCTGCTAAAAGCTTCGGGAGGAGCCTGGTTAAAGAGGGTTTGAACAGCGCCTGATACCAGGCCATCATAACTTACCGCGGTAAGTGTCCATACGCCAACAAATCGCGCTCTCGAGCTTCCGGCAACGGTAGCCGGTAATTTTTTAACGGTTGAACATGAAAACAATGTAGTTATTGCCAGCAATAGCACCGGAATAGCTATTAGAAATTTCTTTTTCATGGGTTATGTATTTAAGTTAACAGATCGGTTATTGCCCTTGTGAAGCCTGTTGCTTCATCTGGTCGTTGGCTACAATTACAATTTCTACACGCCGGTTTTGCGCACGGCCTTCAGCTGTGCTGTTGGGTGCAATGGGTTCGGTTTCGCCTTTGCCCTGTGTAGTCAGTCGTGAGCCCTCAACACCCTGGTTAACCAGGAAGTTTTTTACGGCATTGGCCCTTCTTATAGACAAATCCATGTTATGGGCAGCTGTTCCGGTACTATCCGTATGACCGATGATCTTAATATCCGTTTGTGGGTTGTTTTGTAAGGAAGCAGCAAATTTTTGCAGGCTAGTTTGAGCCGCAGGCTTAATGTCTGTTCTATCAATATCAAACAGAATACCCGAATCAAATTTAACCAGGATACCCTCACCCTCCCTTGTAACTGTTGCGCCGGGTACAGTTTGTTTAATCTCCGCAGCCTGTTTATCCATTTTGTGCCCGATAATAGCACCGGCTGTTCCGCCAACCGCAGCACCAACAAGTGTACCCACCGCCGTATTACCGGCTGCCCTGCCAACAAGCGCGCCAATAAGGCCGCCACCACCCGCGCCTATCGCGGCACCTTTTTCTGTTTTTGTAAATGAACTGCAGCCCGATATCAGCATGCTAATTGTAGATGCAGCCAGGCACATTGTAATAACTCTTCTTTTAATCTTTTTCATAAGTAACTTTTTTGTGACTCAAAAGTACAGAATACGCCAATTGTTTTAAAATTCTATCACTTTTAGCTCTAAATAACGTCAATAAAAAGAAATTTCCAGCGGCCATTTCTTTCTACAGGTAATAGCATACAGGCATTTAGTTAAAGCTTGTGTAAGCAAATTATTCCTGTAGTTTTGTATTCATTATGCTTAACGTTAGCTGTCTTCCTCCTCCAGTCTCATTTTTTATAGCCTAATAACTATATCATAATGGCGCAGCCGAATATGTTTGCAACGGTTCGCCTGTATTTTCCTATTTCACAGAAAAATGAAACAAGCATATATTAAATTACATATAGCTCTTATTCTGGCGGGTTTTACCGGCATATTCGGTAAGCTAATTACTTTAAATGCGGAACTGATCAGTTGGTACAGGTTATTCCTGTCATCCATCATCATGCTCATCTTTTTTACCATTAAGGGTAAATTTCCATCCACCAGCAATTCAAACAAACTCAAAATAGCCTTTACCGGCCTGATATTGGGTATTCACTGGGTATTATTCTATGGCAGCATCAAATACTCCAACGTTTCTGTTGGCGTAGTATGTTTTGCATTAACCAGCTTTTTCAATGCTATCCTGGGACCTCTGATCAACCGAAGGCGGCTGTCATTTCAGGAGCTTTTCCTCAGTAGCCTTACACTTTGCGGTATTGCCCTGATCTTCGGCATGGATGCCAGCTACCGCGTGGGGATCATTCTGGGTGTTTGCTCATCCATATGCTCGGCCCTGTACACCCTGTACAGCGAACGTATTGTTAAAGATTACAACAGCGCAACGTTTATGCTTTATCAGATGAGCGGCGGATGTATAGGTCTTACCTTGTTGATGCCTTTATTTATCTGGTTCTTCCCGGTAGATTCACTGATACCCTCATTGGCAGATTTCCGCTGGCTGCTGGTGTTAGCTGCTTTTTGCACAGTGTTGCTTTACTTTTTGATCAGCAGTAGCCTGAAAAAGATATCCTCATTCACTATCAGCCTAACTTTTAATCTGGAGCCTTTATATACTATTCTGCTGGCAGTACTGATATTTAAGGAAGGGCGTGAGTTTACGGTGGCCTTTTATGGCGGACTGGCACTGATCGTCACTTCCCTGCTTTTGCAAATGTACCGGCTTAAACGGGCAACTGTTAATGCCTGACCAAATTATGCAGCCTGCGCTTCTACCATACGGGCCTTTTTAAGATGTATGCGATAAACAACAGCCATCACTATTCCTGAAAGCACGATCATTGACAGATAGCTGAGGCTAAGATTATGCACATCTTTTGGCGGCAAGAAATTAACAACTACATAACTCAGCACCGAAACCATAATATACACTACACCCCCTGTCATGCCACCGGATATTCCGGCATATTTGGGGAAACGACTCAGGCAATAGGTAAAGTAATTGTTATAAGTAAACCCGCAGCATGTTTGAATAACAAATGCAAACAATATCATGGTTGCTAAACCGGGTATCCATGCGGTTACCAATAGCATGGTTAGGGCAAGCAAAAATTGCAATGCTATATTGATGCTAAGCTTAGGATAAAAGGGCTGCTTAATAGTCCAGCGGCCTATAAATCCGCCGCTCATCCAGGCCAGGCCCAAAATAAGCGAGCAATAACCGGCAGTAACGGCTGTAAGATGCATCTGGTGCTCAATAATAAATGGCCCGGTCATGTTGTAAACCATAATCATGGCGTACGCAAAGCTCAGCATCATAATGCCTAATGAGAAGCTGGCAGTACGGATCATGGTTACATAAATACGCGTGATGTTAGACAGGTTAAATTCAACCGGGGTATGAAGTGTTTCGAAACTGAAAAACCATTCAAGCACGGCTATAGTTGCGGCAAGCGCGGCCAGGAAGAAGAAATTGGATTGCCACCCGAAAAGGTGTTCCAGATAACCGCCTATAAACGGCGCTACAATAGGCCCTGCCGACCAAATAATGGTAAACATGCTGAGATAATGCTTCAGTTCATCGCCCTTAAACAGATCAACAAAATATGCACGTTTCGCAACAACAATTACCGCTACGGTCAATCCATGTACAACACGCATCAGGCAGATGAGGTAGATATTATGGCTTATGGCAATAATCAAACTCGCAATCGCAAAAACAATCAGCGAAACCAGCGACAGCTTATACCGCCCAAAGCTATCCAGTATACTACCAATAAAAAGCTGCGATACACCATAGCTGATCAGGAATAAAGTGAGGGTAAGCTGAACCTGCACGTTGGACGTATGCAATGCGGCCCCCATACTGGGCAGCGAAGGAATATAAATATCTGTTGCAAAACCGGAGAGCGGTAGCAGCGAAAAAGCAAGCCATGTAGCAATCCGGCTGGGGCGTTTTTCTTTCATAAGGCCGGCAAAGTTAATGTACATCTTTACCAAAGCCTTGCCCAAATCGCAAACATGACGTTCAGATTATTTACTTAAACAAACCATCTCGTTACAAAAAACAAACACTTCTCTTAACTATTAGTTATTAATAATAACTATTATACTATCTAACTATGAGAACTTTATATTATGCCCCAAAGGCAGGGGGTACCATTGCTATACCCGGAAAATTTGTTTACCAGATCACCATAGCTGCCTTATTAATCCTGTTATCACAAGCTGTTTTTGCGCAAACATCGCCGCTTTGGTACGCCAGCTATCACAAAGTATCAAAAGCAGAGATCGACAGCGTGTTTCCTGCTAAAGACAGGCTTTCGCAAATTGACACCATCAAGCCTGAGGCCGTCAAAGCTGCCAATGCAACCACCAACCGGAAAGAACAACCCGAAACATGGTTTGCCGACTCGCTTCCCAGAAATAAATATGGCGATCTTCTTAACGACGATAAAAGATATAATCTCCGCTACCCGCTGTGGAAGCCGGCAGTGGAGGTTGTTGGCATAAATGCTGCTATATGGTCGCTTGACAGGTTTATACTTAACGCCAATTTCTCACATATAGGCCCTTCTACCTGGGGCCATAATATTCACACAGGCTGGGAGTGGGACGATGACCGCTTCGGCATCAACTTTGTTGGCCACCCATATTCAGGCACGCTTTATTTTAACGCGGCACGTTCGCAGGGTTATACTTATTTACAGTCTATCCCCTTCGCTGCATTCGGAAGCAGTATGTGGGAATATTTTGGCGAAAACACACTTCCCTCCTATAACGATCTGATCAACACTACTTTTAACGGCGAATTTTTGGGGGAAATATTTTATCGTCTGAGCTCGAATATACTGGACGACCGCACTTATGGGTCGGAACGCTTTTTCAGGGAACTGGCGGCAGGCCTTGTTGACCCCACCCGCGAGTTAAACCGTCTTTTACAAGGAAAAGCTTTCCGGCACACGCAAGGCGAAGTTTATCAAAAAGAGCCTATAAATGTAACCCTGTCTATTGGCCAGCATAAGATCAATGAGGATAATAAGACTTTCTTTGGCAAAGGCCCCACTAATTTGATGGTGAATGCCCAGTTTGATTATGGCGATCCGTTCGAAGACATCTATCGCAAACCTTTTGATTATTTCAGGATCAAAACTGAGTTCAGTTTTGGCGTTGGCCGCAAAATACTGGACAATATTTTAGGCTATGGCAACCTCCTTTCAGGCAATGCCAAATGGGGCGATCTTTCTGTTCTATATGGTGCCTTCCAATACTATGATTACTGGGATAACCGCACCTTTGAACTTGGCGCGCTTGGCTTAGGTGGTGGATTGATAACTAAATATGATATCAGTAAAGACGTTAGTATATTTACCAATTTACACCTTGCAGGCATTCCGCTGGCAGGTAACAGCACCCGGTTCGGACCTGACACTTCGCAGGTGCGCGACTATACTTATAACGACGGCATGGAAGCCAAATTTGAGACCACCCTTAACCTGGGCAAATATGTAGATGCAGGCCTGTCATTCTACTATTACATACTACACACTTTTGTTGGCCCCCCGGGCAACAACTACGTAGGTGTTTTAAGGCCGAGGATCAGCGTGCACCTGTACAAAGGCCTGAGCGTTGGCTTTGAAGACTTTCAGTATTACGACGACCGCTATCTGAAAAATTACCCGGCCATATATTCAGTAAGATCCGAGCAGAAAATATTCCTAACCTGGTTTTTTGAGGATCATAGGCTGCGAGGAAAAACCACGATCGGGAACCAGTAGCTTTTACTTACCTGAATTTATTAGATTACCTAACCTATACAAAACGATAACAGGGATAATAACGGTAATGCGCGCCGAGCTAACAAAATGCTCGCTGGTAAAGGCAAATTGTATTACAAAAGAACTTTTCGGTAAAAAGTGCTTTATTTATTGTGCCATGACGGCTCTCTTTTTTGTTTAAATGCTTCAATGCCCTCCTGAGCGTCTGCCGATTGGCGCAGCTTTGCTAACTGCTCAATCAGAAAGCCTGATTTTGCATAATCCGGTATATCCGGAAGCGCACGGAAAGTTACAATTCCTGCATTGATAGCATTGGGCGAGTTGCCCAAAATATTATTAAGAAGTATAGCGAGTTTATCTTCCAGGTTCGCCTTACTGCAAACATGGCTTACCAGTCCAAAATTCAGCGCTGCACGAGCACCGAAAGGTTCGCCCAGTATGCAAAGCCTGAGCGCCTGTTTGGCACTCATAAAGTTTTGCAGGGTTGCTATCACCTGCATCGGGAAAATACCACGCTTAACTTCCGGCAGGCTAAATTCCACTTCTTCATCCGCTATGGCAAAGGTACATCCGCCTACAATCAGAAACCCACCCGCATATACGTTGCCCTCAATCTTAGCCACTGTTGGCTTGTTCATCAGCCGGAACGCATCGCCCAGGGTTACCGTTTTTAATGGTTCGGGGACACTCATGTTAAAAGTATCAAGCGCCGGGTTCTGGAAAACTGTAAGATCCATTCCTGCACAAAATACCGGTCCGTTTGCTTTAATAACCACACACCAGATATCGCGCTGTATATTGGCATAAGCCAATGCAAAAGCCAGTTCGTTCACCATTACGGGGGTAAAAGCATTACGCTTTTCGGGCCTGTTCAGCGTAATAAAAAAGGTATGTCCCGCTACTTCCGTTTCAATAAAATTGAACGCGGCCGATTTAAACCGCTCAAGGTCTGTTAATGAGAAGAACATAGTTCAAGATTAATGAGTTGTTGAAATGAGTCTTCGAGAAGCGAAACAACGGATGGCGATGTTTCCGAAACAATCTGCCGTTCGTCCATAAATTGCAGCAGCCGGTCGGTTGGCAAATTACCAACCAGCTCACTGCCGGCCATCGGGCAACCGCCATAACCAAGAATAGCGGTATCAAAGCGCCGTATGCCATTATCATAAGCCGCTGCCACCTTGTCTTTCCCGTTATCGATATGGGTATGCAGGTGCAAGCCAAATTCAAGACCAGGATAAAAAGGCATCAGGCTACCCATCAGGTAGTTAACCTGATCCGGGGTGGCCAGTCCAACGGTATCTGAAATAGAGAATATTTTTATGCCGAAGCGGCTGAGTTTATTTACCCACTTCATCACCACATGGGCATTCCATACGTCACCATACGGATTTCCAAAGCCCATGGAGATATAAACAACCAGTTGCTTACCATAAGCCTTGCACATCTTCTGGATGATCTTAACCCTTTCGACCGACTCCTGTATGGTGGCGCCGGTATTTCTCATTTGAAAGGTTTCGGAAACTGAAAAAGGGAAGCCCAGATAAGTGATCTCCTCAAACCTGCAGGCGGTCGCTGCTCCCTGCTCATTGGCTACAATAGCCAGCAACTTGGTATCTGAGTCTGATAAATTTAGTTTGGAAAGCACAGCCGCAGTATCGGCCATTTGCGGCACCGCTTTTGGCGATACAAAGCTTCCAAAGTCGATAGTGTCAAAACCCGCGTGCAGCAACTGGTTAATGTACGCAGCCTTGCTTTCAGTAGGAATGAATGTTTTCAATCCCTGTATAGCATCTCTGGGGCACTCAATTATTTTCATGCTATGGCTTGCTCTTGAAGTAATAGGCGTGATATAACTACTTTTTGTATCTCAGACGTACCTTCGCCTATTGTGCACAATTTGGCATCGCGGTAATATTTCTCGACCGGAAAATCTTTGATATAACCATACCCGCCATGTATTTGTACCGCTTCGTTAGCTACTTCAACAGCCACTTCAGATGCGTAATATTTGGCCATAGCACATATTTTTGTGGCTTTCTGGTGGCTGTCTTTTAAATAACCCGCTTTGCGGATCAGCAATTCGGCAGTTTCTATTTTAGTGGCCATATCTGCCAGTTTAAATGCGATAGCCTGGAAGTTTGATATTGGCTGCCCGAATTGCTGGCGCTCCTGCGAATACCTTACCGCCGCCTTATAAGCACCTTTGGCAATACCTAAGGACAGCGCCGCAATAGAGATGCGGCCACCATCTAATATTTTTAATGCCTGTATAAAACCATCACCTACATTACCCAATATCTGGTCTTCAGAAACGCGGCAGTTATCAAAGAAAAGGCACGCTGTTTCAGACGCACGCATACCCATTTTATTTTCCTTTTTACCTGCGGTAAAGCCCGGTGTACCTTTTTCAACAACAAAGGCAGTCATTCCGTGCGAATCTCCTTTTTCGCCCGTACGAACAATCACTACAGCAACTGAACCGCTGATGGCGTGGGTAATGAAGTTTTTAGAGCCGTTTAACACCCATTCGTTACCATCCTTAACCGCCGTTGTAGCCATACCACCGGCATCAGAGCCTGTACCGGTTTCAGTAAGGCCCCATGCGCCTATCCATTCACCCGAGGCCAGCATAGGGAGATATTTTAATTTTTGCGCCTCATTACCGAAGGTAAGGATATGATTAGTGCAAAGCGAATTGTGCGCAGCCACAGAGAGGCCAATGGAGCCGCAAACCTGCGCTATTTCATCAACTACTGAAATATATGCCTGATAATCGAGCCCTGAACCGCCATAGACCTCAGGCACCAGAATGCCCATAAAGCCATGCGTGCCCAAGCTGCTGAACAAATCAGCCGGAAAATATTGGCGCTCGTCCCATTCCATCACATGGGGGCGAATGTAAGATTCTGCAAATTCTTTTGCGCTCGACGCAATCATAACCAATTGCTCATCCGTTGCTACTTCATTTATCATTATGGTTGGTTTATATTTGGGGTATATCGTTAATAATGCTTTAATAAATACTATGCACGCATAGTATTTTAGATCAAAATTAAAAACGCTTCCTGCACGGGCAGGAAGACGTTCATTCCATTTCAAGCGATTAACACCTCGCGAACAATAAATAGCTTAGAGAACTAAAGATCACCTTTCAGCTCAGCAAACATTAATGCCCGGGCATTAATCAAACAGTTGATATAACCTCAACTGCACCTTGCGTTCATGATTAAATAAATAATTGGTCAGTTTGTTATGGTTTACCCTGCAAACTGCGTCAAAGATATAATTTGAAATTGAAAATACTATGCATGCATAGTATTTTTTTTTAATTTTTTTTGTTGGTGATAAAACATGCCTTAAAACCAGCCGGGCAACAAGCATATTTCACCTCCGCTTCCATTACCGCTTGCCCTTTTAATGACAAAGCCTTCGGCAATGCCGAAGGCTTTTTATTTAAAGGTAGATTATAGGGTGCAAGTTCTTCTATCTTAATTACAAAACAAGGCCCGGGCTAACATCCTCTGTGATAAAGTTTAAGCATTGAAGGGCTGTGAGGGACACAGGCCCTATTTAGACAACTCCCGGAACCTTGTTTTGTGAACTCAGATCAAACAAATGCGGTTATTATAGAGGCAGTAACAGCCGTCATGGTATCAATGTCGAGGTCATTCGTACCTTGCAATATGCCGGTTACCAGGCCGCTTAGTCCCTGGCTAACATATAGGTTGCCTTTGTAGGGCAGCAATTGAAATACCGCCGCTAAAGGATTCCCGGCATTTTTAGCGCCCCATGAATTATTGGTGCCAATAGCATAGCGCTGCAGATATACCGGGTCGCCGGTTCCATGCGGAATGCAGCTGTTATCGCGTTTTACCAGTGCCCATTTCAATACCTGTGCGAAAAGCGTTTGCAGGTGATTGAGCGGCGAGTAATCAAAGTTGATAGATGGCTGCATACCAGGCTCTACAAAATGCTGCACTTCTGCATTGATCACTTTTACACCAAGATTGGTTAAGTCGAAATAAATGTCGAAAACCCTGTCGGATATTTTTAGCAGGTCAAGCTGTCCGGTGGATGTATTAAGGCCGCCAAAACCGATCTCGGTAAAGGCTTGCGCAGAGAACGAGAACTCGATAACCAGTTTCTCCGTCGCTTCAAAGCAAAGCCTTACGTCGTCAAAAAATGTGGTGGCATAATACTTCCCTTCGGATGCCGGCCATGGTGTAAACAATGTTCTTGGCGGCACCGATTGCCATAAATGCGACATAATTTTGTCATTAAACTGCGGGAAGCCGAGATGCGGAAACGCGGCGCGCACAGCGTTATAAATGTCGTGTGTTTGTGCCGGCGAAAAATTAAAGTTAAAATCGCCGTTCCTCCACAATGAGTACACATAGTAATTGATGAAGTTTTGTGACAAGACAGTACCCAGGTAATAACGGGCAACCGAAGTAAAATCAACCCCGGCCCAACCAAGCAACGACCCCGACACAGCGTTCATAGCATCTTCCGGATCCTGAAAATCTAGTTTAAACTTATCGCGCAAGGTAAGCACATTGGGTTCAAGAACGGGATCAATCTGTGTAACATAAGGATCTATTATTCCTAACAGACCGGCATTGAGGTTTTGCTCTACATAGCCAAAATTATTCGCCTGAAAATCAACCGTACTACCAATGCCGGTAAGGTTTACCGGGCCAAACTTTGGCGGATAGGTGATGTTAAGGTCTTTATCGATATAATCATTCAGTTTGCTCTGTATTGCCGATTGTGCCGCGTTAAGAATAATACTGGTATGGTTAGCCGCTACCGATACAATATCATCTATCAGGTTATTGAGACCCAATGATACGCTTGGCGTCCATGTAGTGTGCACAGTTGCGTTAAGGTGCAACATGGTAAGTTTTGGCTGTAATACCTGTGCGGCATTTGGCACCAATCCTATCTCGGCATCAACCGACAGGTTTTTCAGATCGATGGTAGCAGGTCCCGAAGTTGAATCGACCAGTAAGCCCACGGCAACCAGCAATGCCAGAAAATCGCAGCCAACGCCAAAGAAACAGGCAATAGCTGCTCCTGCCACAGCTTCCCAGTAACCCGAACTCACCCATATATTCAGAAATGCCGAACCTGAAGCATCAGGCAAATCAATAGTAAGGTGGATACCGTTACTATCAAAATTTAGCGTATTGATAATGGGCGTATCGTTTATCTGCACATTAAAGGCAATGTTATCTACCTTTACGTTTAAAAGTCCATCCACAAAACTCTGTGTACCGCTGCTGGTTGGGTAGTTTACAGAAATGGTACCGATCTTGTTAAATACATAATCCTTAACTACCGCCGCCTGGTCGGTATCTGATAAACTACTAAAGCGGTTCTGAGGGGCAATACTTCCGTTTGCCAGGATATTGTTAACAGTGGTCTGCAAACTTGCTGATAAACCAATATCGCTCAGGTTATTGCCGGAGGCCATCAAACTGCCAACGCTTTTTGTAGCCAGCATATCCAAAAGGCCGCTATTATTATCATTATGTAGTAAAGGGAAAAGCCCTGTGCCTGGGGTAGAGGTACCATTAGGGCCCGCTTCGAGGGTATTATTCTCGGTTTCTATCTGGTTCAGCCAATCAAACTTAATGGTGCCGTTGTTACCCGCAAAACTGCTGAGACGTTTGGTAACCGTATTTACCAGGAATTTTACATCGTCAAGGAGCTTTTCATCAACAAGATCTGAAATTTTAGCGCCGTAGGTCTCAGGGAAACACGCAGGTATCCGGCCAACTTCATTATTGAAAGTAAAATCCTCAACAGTTACTCCGATGGGCGATCCGTTATCCGGCTGTGCACTGCCGGGCGTATTTGCGGTATTACGCATATCCCCTATCGCAACCACCGGCAGGTTAACTGTGGCGACTTGTCCGGTTTTTTGCTGGCGATGGATTTCGCGCAGGTCCTTATAGCCTTTCGGAATATCAAACAATTCCTTCCTCCCCGACGCAACCGACAGCTCCGATACCGAGAACGACGACATGCTTTCCCAAGCACCGGTATTTAACTGCATGAATACTTCGCCCCTTACGGGCGTACCGGCTTCGATAATGGGATCCAGGTTAACACCTGCTTCAGCAAACAATGTAGGGCAACCAATAATAAATGATATAATATCCTTATTAAAGCCGCGCAGCTTTTCATCGTTTTCCAGTTGCAGAACATATTTCAACCTGTAAGGGCTTTCAGTTTCTATAACGGCTTCTCTTTTTTCGGCATTTACAGTTGTTGTCGCCTTAAAACGTTCTTTAAAATAATGCTTTACCTTTTGTTCCTTAGCTATATGCGCGTATGTTTTTGAACCTTTATCCAGGAACAAAAAACCGCCACCCTTTTCGGTTATGGTGGCGATATCGGTACCATAGATGGATTGCCCCATTACTTCTATACGGTTGTTTGTACCGGCATGGGCCACAAACAACCTACTCTGGGTGGTAGTACCGAAACTAATGAGCGGTGTTTTGGCAAGCAGGTCCTTCACTTTGCTTTCCTGCCCTTTTGTAACCGCGTGGTGTACATGGTAGGTTAACACCGGCTGTTCGTTGCTTACGGTGTTGTTCCAGCCCTTTTCGGGAGCCTTTAAAATGAAAGCTTTGATCTCCTCGGGAGTTGTTCTCTTCTTCATGACGTTTTGATTTAATTTTTTGTTGGCAGATGCACCGCCAATGGTAGCGGCGATAATTTTTGGTAAAGCTATGGGCTCATTCTGCCGCGTTTAGTATGGTTTACACGCAAAAGGCATACGTGTTCCTACTCTTTTTTAAAGGTATGTTCACGTGGAAAGTAATAGTGCAGAAAGAGAATGATATGCGTTATACTGTCTGAGAAAGGCCTTTTCGGGTGTCAGGTTAACTTATTCAGCATTTGCGTATAACTACGTATCCATTACCGTGTTATCCCGCTGTTCACATCTGTTTATTCTCCGTTACTTTATCCTGGCGGGAATTTTATAGCTTTACTATGCAACTTATTCTATCAAACACAATAATTACACGTAAACCCTAAAAAACAATTCATTATGAGATCCTTAAAAATTTTTACCGCAGCATGCCTGATCATTTTCATCATTCTGCTACTGTGCAGATGCCATACCGGGAACAAAGGCAATGGGCATTTACCCTATAATAAAGACAGCGCCCGTGTGCACATTATACCTGTTGATACAGCCATTAAGCTTACCACCAATTTCAGGCTCATCCAAAAGGAAACAGCACGTAAGCTGCGCGACAGTACCTATATTGTTAATTTCCCGCTTGCCGAAAAGTTTAACCGGGATGCGATACTTGCGCTGTTAGACCAAAAAGGCGCCCGCGGCGTACGTATCTATCTTGGCGAGGATAAATCAGGCCCCGTAAAAATGGTGCTGGTTGCGGTAGACAGCCTGGGCAACGATATAACAGGCCGCAGCAAAAAGATTATGAGAAACAGCAGTTATAGCACTACTCAGGATAGTGCCGTGTTACTGGAGGCGGGCCAGCGCTGCCCTACGTTATGCAGCACCAGCAGCGTGCTTAATAATTAATAACCAATGGGCGTTGTCATTAACTTTTTGCTGAGCCAGGCCATCATTATTCCTATAATAGTGGCACTTATACGATTTAAGAAAATCGATAAGGTATATTATCCATTCTTGATATTGTTGCTGATCGGGCTTTTGACGGAACTGGCCAGTTTTATTTGTATCAACGTCTTTAAAACCAATGCGCCGGTTATTAAAATCTATAGCCTGATAGAGTGCTGCATCATATTGTATCAGTTGTATTTGTGGAAAAATTCGGTCAAATTCAACCGCACATTTATATCGCTTCTGATTGTTTGCGCCGTTTTTTGGATAGCAGAGACTATCATTTTTAATAACATCAATACGTTCAGTCCTTATTTCAGGGTATTTTATGCATTTGTGATTGTGCTGCTCTGCATCAACCAGATCAATTCCATGATGTTTTATCAGAATGTAACCCTGTTGCGGAACCCGGTATTTATTATTTGCCTCGCGTTTATCATATTCTTTCTTTATCAGATCATTGATGAAGCGTCGTTATTTATCGGCTCTGATCAATCAGCGGTAGCCAATAAGATCATTATGGGCTTTGGTTATCTTAATTTCTTTATAAATTTAATGTGTGCTGTTGGCGTATATTTTATGGGCAACAGTAAGAGCGATCCATACAGTAATTATTTTAACCGCCGGCAGTAATAGCCGGCTTTACAATTTTTGTACTTTTTCAGTGGTATGCCAGATAAATTATTTTACACCGTTGCCATTACATCGATCCTGATCGCCATCGTGATCATTTTCTTTGTTATATCGGTTATCCGGTACCATAAGCGGTATATTCAGCTGCAAAAAGAGCGCATACAAGCCCAGATCATGATGCAGGAACAGGAACGCAAACGCATTGCCAATGACCTGCATGACAGCCTCGGCCCTATGCTGTCTACCGTAAAGCTGTTCATGAGCAGTATAACGGTTAATGATGAAACTGACCGCGAATCGCTTGGTAAAGCCTCTGGTTATATTGATGAAGCCATCGGTAACCTCAGGGAGATCTCGTATAACCTGCTGCCCGGCAGCCTTGACCGCAACGGTTTGGAAATGGTGGTTAACGAATATGTTAGCCGTATGGGCGGACGCCAGCCGGTAAGAATAAGTTTTAAGGTGGCAAAAGGTACAACCATACCTAAAAAGGCCGAGATCCATCTGTTCCGGATTATACAGGAGATCATCCAAAATACAATTAAGCATTCCGGAGCTAAAAACCTTCAACTGTCCATTTCGGGCCAACCCGATGGATTGTACCTGGTATCGGAAGATAACGGGCGGGGTTTCAATCCGGAACATACACGCGAAACATCAGGCGGGCTTGGCTTAAAAAGCATCGAGAACCGCTGCCAGATGCTCGATGCCGACCTTAAGCTCATTACCGCCAAAAATGAGGGCTGCAAAATGATAATTAAGGTTCCGGTTAATATTTAAATATTACTTAACTTTAGTTCAGTTTCACATCCACCTTTTATGCCGATGACCGATATCCGAATAGCGATTGCCGATGACCATGAGATATTTTTGGATGGACTTGCCCTGATGTTGTCGAGGCACCCAGGCTTTCATATATGCGGGCGGGCCTCAAACGGACAAACACTGATTGACATAGTAGAACGCGAGCATCCCGATGTGGTGCTGACTGATATACGCATGCCCGTGGTAGACGGTATACAAAGCACCCGGCAAATAATGGCCGCGCACCCGGATGTAAAGGTTGTTGCGCTATCCATGTTCGACGAAGAGAACCTTATTGTAGAAATGCTTGAGGCGGGCGCCAAGGGCTACCTGCTCAAAAACGCACATAAGGACGAAATTGTTGATGCCGTTACCAGTGTTTACCAGCACAAAAACTATTACTGTTCACAAACCTCATGTCTGCTGGCATCTATGATTGTCCGCAGCAAGGCCAGCCCGTCGCCACAGCCGCAGGTGGTATTGAATGACCGTGAAAGGCTCATCGTCCAGATGATCTGCCAGCAACAAACCACGCAGCAGATAGCCGATAAAATTTACCTCAGCAAACGCACGGTTGAAGGCTACCGCGTAAAGATACTGGAGAAAATACAGGCCAAAAACATAGCGGGCGTGGTCATCTTCGCGCTAAAAAACAACATCATTAAGGAAGAGGACGTGCTGTAGCCGTAATCTCTATAAAACTTCTCAGTAACCGGCTAATACCGAACATTGAATGTTCAATATCGAATAATGAAGGGAATTCGGTATTCGGATATCGGACATTCATTATCCTATATTCACTCTTCCATACTCCTCCTGTAGTTGTACGCTGAAATTTACGTATATACACGTATCCACATCAGGTACTACCCCTTCAAATTGGGCTGTCTGGCCGCTATAGCTTTGGGTAACTGAAAACCACAGTTAAAACCCGGAAGCCGAAAAGGGAAAGAGTAGGCACAACGCTTTGCTACAGCTAAACATTATTTACCATGAAAGAGAAAGAAAACACCCTGCACGATTTACGGAGTGGCTTTAACGCGCTCCATGTATCGGCACACCCAACAAGCACCAAGGCGCTTGCCAATTTTAAAGAACAAGTAACCGCTAACTCAGGTAACACTTATTATGAGCAAATTCAATCCGTATCCTACAACCCGGACCTCCAACTATTGGAGGCGGTTATATCAACCAAGAGAGACTCTGGCTATAACGGCAGCCTTTGTACCGCAGGCTCTTATGCCTTTGTACGGTTTTACCTCAACTATGGAGCCGGCTGGGAAGACCAGGGATATAGCACCGTTAACGAACATGATATTTCCACAGGAAACGACTGTACCAACCATGCAGAAAAACCGCTCAGTTATTCGGCCTCGCTTAAAATCAGCCCTAAAAGTAACCGGTGCAGTGCGCATGTACTTCCGCAGGTTAGGGCAGTACTTGAGTGGAATAAAATCCCTACAGCGAATGATCCTGATTACCCATCAATATGGGGCAATACTGTTGACGATCATATACAGATAAAGCCACGCTTCGAATTTATCGTAAACCCCATTTTCAATGATGTGATCGGGCTTTCCGTATTAAACCCATCATTGAAACTGGCCGATGCGGCAAATCTTGTACCCGGCGGCCAGCAGGCTTTTGATGAATTGAAAGCTGCCGCAAACCCACAGCCGCTTGAACTGAGCAAACTGGCCGAGCTGTATAAAAACAATAAGGAAGTATCGGCAGCTCGGTTTAGTTTACCGTATGTGCAGTCGCTTTTGCAAAGCTATGATGCCACCGCATTAGCCCAAAATATAGATATATGGAGCAAGCTGGGCATTGATTTTAGCGCGGTACTGGCCGAACTTGAAGGAACCAACGCCAACGTATCCTTTGAACAACTGGAAAGCGTAGGCCTTGATTATAACCTGGAGCAGTTTGTTGCCTCATTCAGGGTGAAAAGGCCTTCGGGTTACTCAGGCGATCTCTGCACCAAAGGCAGCCTGGAATACGTGGCTTTCTGGGCCGATTGGGGCAATAACTGCCAATGGGAATATGTGGGCACTACCACAGTTAACGTACATGATATTAACGACATCCCGGTAGAAGGGCTCTCCTACGCCGCTGTGTTACCGTATGATTTTAATAAGGTACGCAAAGCCTGCGCAAACCCTGAGGTGGTTAAGATACGCGCAGTATTGTCATGGAACATGGCGCCTTCGGTAACAGATGCCAACGCGCTCAATTACTGGGGTAACCGGCTCGATACGTACATTCAGGTAAAACCGGGTGTTGGATCGGGCGTTTTGGCCCCCGTATTCAATATCATCGGCGGCATAGCTGTTGATCAGATCAGCGATGTAAACGGTCTCACTATCCCCGGTGCTAAATTCGCGCTCAACCAGGTTGGGGTAAATGATTACAGTCCGTTTGGCGGCATCATTGTGATTCAGGGGCCTTCGTTTGCCGGCCATAAATACCGCATTAAAGTAACCAACCTGAATACGCTGGCCTCATACTATATAAACAACGACTTTGTAGTTACAGGCTGGCTGATGGTGCCGCCATACGTGCAATATACAACCGTATCGGCTGATGCGAACTTCTACTACGCTTATCAGGATTTTGATAAAAATACTGATAACGTACTGGCCAGGTTCAGTCCCGGCACCAACGATTTGCTGCAGATCGACCTTGAAATTGAAGGTGTTACCGGCACTTTCACCAAGTACATCCAGATGGATAACCTTGCTCCGGCTATAAGCTTACAGGTGAACGATATGGGCAATTGCTCGCATTACAAAGTTGGTGACGTTATTACCGGTTCATTCTCGGTAAACGATGCCCACCTGCTGAGCTACTCACTGGTAAGCAGCTTTGGCGGATCGGTTAACGGTACTTCCAATATTGCTACCGGCTTTAGCTTCCCAACGGCCGGTACCACCTCGCCATGCGGAAAAATATCGCTGGCAGCGTATGAAAGGACCATTTACGACAGCCAGTGGACTAACAACTACAGTTACACTGAGCAGATCATCTGCTTGCAGAAACAATAATACCTAAACCAAATAGGGTTAATAATTAGGGGTCACCTGCCCGGGGCGTTTTCGGATTTTCAATCCGTTTCGCTTCGGCAGGTTTTTTTAATTAAGCAATATTGAAATTAATCAATTTGAGCCGGTTCCTTCTCCTGTTTACGAAGATTGGCGATATATTCAGACGGCACACTGCCATACTCGTCCTTAAACACTTTCGAGAAATAAGTAGGATTATTAAAGCCCACCTCATAAGCAATACTGGCAATGTTCAACTGACTTTTTTCCAGCAATTGTACAGCTTTCTTTAGGCGCACAGTTCGTATACAATCCACAGGTGTTTTACCGGTAAGCGTTAACATTTTTTTATAGAGCGATACACGGCTCAGGGCCATCTGGCTGCTCAATTCTTCGACCGAAAAATTGTAATTGGTAAGATTTTTCTCAATGCAGGCAAATACATTTTGCAGGAACTTTTCATCTTCCGAAACAATTACCATATCCTCAACCTGTATTTCTTTTTGTTTCTGATAGGTGTTCTTCATGTTTTCCTGCATAGATAGCAGGCCATTTATTTTAGAAAGCAGTATCTCAAAATTAAATGGTTTGGTAATGTAATCATTGGCGCCATTAGTAAGTCCCGCCAGCTGATCTTTTTCCTCAGTAAGCGCGGTAAGCAAAATGATGGGGATATGATTGGTGCGATAATCATCCCTTATTTTTTTGCACAGTTCCACTCCGCTCATTTCAGGCATACTTACATCGCTTACTATCAGGTTAGGGTGCAATGCCAGCGCCTTTTGCCATCCTTCCCTGCCGTTTACCGCCTCAACAATGTTAAAAGTATTTTTGAGGTTGTCTTTCAGATAGAAACGCATATCGTCATTATCCTCTATCAATAATACAACAGGCTTTTTATTCGTTTTTTGTGCCGGCACAGCAGATTTCGGTGACGGACTTATCTGGCGGTTAGCCGGTTCGGCAGATTGCATATCTTCTTCGGCATTTAGCGGTAATTGTACAATAAAGCAGCTGCCGTTGTCGGGTTCGCTTTCTACTCTTATTGTACCGCCGTGCATTTTTACAAACTCATGGGTAATGGAAAGGCCAATACCGCTGCCCTGGTTCAGCATATTTTCGGGCAGATTCACCTGGAAGAACGGTTCAAATATACGTTCCTGTTTCTCTTTGGGTATGCCAATACCGGTATCCATCACTTTAATTTCCAACAGCTTTTTTTCCGGCTCCGTTGCATCCTGATCGAGCACATTCACCAGCACGCTGATATTGCCGCCCGATGCCGTGAACTTGAAAGCGTTTGAAAGAAGGTTGAACAGTATACGTTCTATCTTATCATGATCAAACTTAGCGCATAGTGGCCCGGCCAGGCTTTCGAACAGATAGTTAATATGGTTATGCTCGGCCATATCAGTAAACGAGGCTGATACTTCGCTGATAAAACCAACAATATCATCTTTTTGCAAGTTCAGTTTCAATTCCTTCGATTCCATCTTCCTGAAATCAAGCAACTGGTTAACCAGGTTAAGCAACCGCTTGCCGTTCCTTTTTATCATTTGCAACTGCACTACCTTTTCGGGCTTGTCGCATGATTTGATCAGCGTATCAATCGGACTAATAATGAGCGACAACGGCGTGCGGAACTCATGGCTCACATTGGTAAAGAATTTTATCTTCATCAGGTCGAGCTCGTGCAAACGATGCGCTTCTTCGCGCTCCCTGGCAATTTTGCGTTCGTTCTCCAATTTTTCCTGGTTGCGCTCAAACTCGCGCTTCAGTTTGATGATGCCCCGGTGGCGGATATATAACAATATGCCTGCTATTGCCGCAAGGTAAAGGAAATAAGCAAACGTGGTTTTCCAAAACGGCGGCAATATCCTGATGTGCATAGATATAGCGCTCTGCTCGCCCGGTTGATTGATGTTAATGGTGCGAACCTTAAAAGTATAGTCGCCTGCGTCCAGGTTGGTGTAGGTTGCCCGGCGCAGGTTACCGTTAGCAGTGAGCCATTGGGTATCGAAGCCTTCCAGTTTGTACTGATAGGTTATTTTGCCGGGGTTAAAATAGTCGCAATCGGCAAATGAAATACTAAACGCATTTTCGCTGTGGGTAAGTGTAATATCATGTGTATATGATATGGACTTTGCCAGTATCACTTTACCATTAATGGTATCGCCTGCATTAACACTATTATTAGATACCTGAAAATCGGTAAAAGTTAACTGTGGCTTGATACTGAATGTACTGATATTTAACGGATTGAACCAGTTAAAGCCATTCGGACCACCAAATATCATAGAACCGTTTCTTGTTTTAAAAGCAGCGTTGACGTTAAATTCACGTCCCTGCAAACCATCCATCTCGCTGTACTTGTGTATCTGGTAGGTGTAGCCGTTGTTATTACGCGCAAGACTGATGGCAGCGAGGCCATTGGTGGTACTTAACCATATATGCCCCTCGTTATCTTCGAGAATATTTTTCACGTTATTACTCGGCAATCCCTGTGCATCCTGAAGGTTAATAAACCTACCCGTTCTCGCATTCAGAATGCTCAACCCCTCTTTGGTGGCTATCCAGTATAACCCCGTCTTGTCCTGCAAAATATCATTTACATCATTCGCTACCAGGCTGTTGTTATTGCCGGGTTCGTTTACATATTGTTTATGTTGTCCGTTGCTTTCAATAACATCAATACCACGGTCGCGCGCTATCCAGATATTGTTTTGCCTGTCCTCATAAAACTTGGCAGTATAATCTGATAGTTTAGCCATGCGTGGATGAATGAAACTATCGGTCTTGGGATCATAAATATTCAATCCGCCGGTAAATGTGCCAAACCATAAACGCGATGAAGCATCTTCTAAAATAGTAAAAACACGATCGTCAGAAATGCTTCCGGGTGCGCCATCCTTATGCTTGTAATGCACAAACCTGTTCCCTTCCATCCGGTCTACACCGCCAAAATAAGTACCTATCCAAAGCTTATTGTTATGATCAATGTGCAGGCTTACCACCACATCGTTAGTAAGGCTGTTCGGATCGGCAGAGTTATGTTTGTAAACGGTATACCTTTTTGTTTTGATATTGTAAAACATTAAACCACCGCCATTGGTGCCAATCCATAAATTTCCGGCAGCATCTTCGGCAAAGCAATCCACATCCTCATCGGGCAGGCTCGATGCATCGAGCATATAGTGCCGCACCAGTGGAAATTTGATGATTTGCGGGTGATAATAACTTATACCTTCCTTAAATGTCCCGGCCCAAATAATGCCTGTATTGTCGCGGTAAAGCAGCGCGCAATTTCCGCGAAGCGACTTCTGGTCGTCCATGCGGTTCATTACATAACTTACCTTATTATCTTTTGTGTCGATGATGTTGATACCGCCCGAATCTGTACCTACCCATATCTTATCTGCAGATTTGGGAACGACACTGGTAATGACACTCGAATTAAGGCTCAGCACACCGGAGGCCCGGGAGAAGTGAGACACAACATTTGTTTTTGTATTCAGCCGAAACAGACCTTCCGCGCTTGATAGTACATAAATCCAAAGATTTTGCGCGCTGTCTGCCACCGCTCTGTAGTTCAAAATCCTGTGTGTATTCTCATCAGCCAGTGCAGCGGTCCGGGATAAAATTTTGTGGTTTTGAAGGTCGATCTTATCAATTACGCCATCTGTATAAATTATCCATGCGGTATTGGCATCCATGGTAACCACATCCGAAACGCTGTTTGAATGCAACACGATGCTCGATCCGCCTACTGCACCATAAAAAGCGGTCTTTTTAGTGTCGGGATGATAGCAATATATACCTTCGTCGGCAGTGATGAACCAGTAACTACCCCCTGCGCCGCCCTTGATCAATTTCAGGTTATTGGCAAAAACTCCATAGCTGTGCAGATCATTTATGACATTGGAAGAAAACCTGTCGGCAACCGGATCGTACTCACAAAAGCCGAGATGTGTGTATACCCAAAGCTTATTATCAGGCCCGGCATACATACCCTCAATATAGTTATCAATAAGACTGCCGTTATCGCCGCGGCGGTGTTTATACACCTTAAATTCGTACCCGTCATACCGGTTAAGGCCCGAGGCTGTACCAAACCACATGAACCCCCTGGTATCTTTATAAATGCTGTTGATCTGATTGCTGGAAAGTCCGTTAGATACATCAAGCTGCGAAAACTGGTAGTTATTTTCCTGTGCAAAAAGGGGGTGCAGCATTAAAAAAAACAATGCCGCAGATAAACAGCTCCTGCGTAACATATCCGGTATTATAATTGGTAAAACAGTACGGCGTACTGATATAATCTTAACTAAGATATTAAAATTGCCGCAACAACCATAATAGTTTTTTAACAAAATATACACATTTATAATGCTAAAACACAGAGGTTTTTCCAATAATAACCTCATAAAAAGCTAACTATAAAAACAAATGCAATTATTTCGTATCAAGCAATATCCCTACCCATATAAATTGCCGCCGCATATTCAGAATAGCGTTAAAACAATTGAAGGAAGTCAGCTAAGAATGCAAAAGGATAAAACAACGTACAGATCTGCATGCTGTTTTATCCCCCAATGTATTTTATCTGAGATTTATGGTCATTGCCTTGCCGTTATAAACAACTGTTTTATCTGTTTTGTCAACGGCGTCTGCACCTGAGCCATGCGCACCGTTTACCAGTACAATATTGAAGGTATGCTTTTTCAACATTCCACTGAAGGTGCCTTTGGTGTTTGAAATGGTAAGCTGGTGCTGCTTGTCGTTCCAATTGAAGGTAATAGTTGCGCTGCGGCCTTTTTCGTAGTTATAATTATCACCTTCATCTTCATAATATTCAAAGCTGCCGTTAGCGCCCGGATATATCCTGAGTTCGATGGTTGAAGATGGCTTCTGATCTGCATATTCCATAACAGGGCCCATCGGTATGATAGAACCTGCCTTTACAAATACAGGGATCATATCTATTGGTGCCGGGGCTTCAATACTCACTCCACCGGGATGCACCTCTCCGGTCCAGAAATCATACCATTGCGTAGATTTTGGCAGGTAAACCTTACGAGTGGCAATACCGCTTACTGCATTTTTACCGGTGTACAACTGGCTGGTTACCGGGCTCACCATAAAGGCCGGACCAAACATATATTGATCAGGAATATGGTACACATTCGCATCTCCACGAAAATCAAATGCCAGCGAACGCATAATGGTGTAATTTTTATTGGTAACCATGCTTGCAAGCGAGTAGATGTATGGCAGCATACGATAACGCAATTTGTCGTATTTCAGCAGGATAGCCTTTGTTTCATCATCCCAGTTGGTAGAGAACAAAGCGCGCTCGCCTTTACCATGGATACGCATGATAGGGCAGAATGTACCGAACTGAAACCAACGGGTAAACAGTTCGCGCCTATCCGGCTGCGACCAATTTGGTATGCCGTCTGGATCTATCCTTGAAATATAGCCACCGATATCTGATGTCCAGTAAGGGATGCCCGATACGCAGGCATTGATACCTTGCGGCACCTGGTTACGCAAAGCATCAAAAGTAGTGGTAACGTCTGACGACCAAAGCACCGCTGCATTACGCTGCTCACCGGCAAACGACTGACGGATAAGAAAGAAAGCGCGTTTACCCGGCATATCTTTCCGCCAGCCGGCATACAAACCTTCAGAATGCTCTAATGAATAAGTATTGAAATAGTCGATACCCTTGCCAACCGAGAAAACGGCTTTGCGGCGCTCGTCCAGCAGGGTGCCATTGTCAGGCTCGCATTGATCAACCCACCAGGCGTCCCAGTTGTAACGTTTAATCACACTATCGCGGGCTTGTGCCCAATACATGGCACGGGCTTTAGGATTGTGGGCATCATAATAGGTATCAAATGTATGGGTAACAAAGTTATCCCAGGTAATGCTTGTGAGATAACCATGTTTCTTTAGCGAATCAAAGTCGCGGGTGCCTGTGCCAAATACCGGCCAGATGGAGATCATGGCATGTACATGATCTTTATGCAATTCTTTGATCATGGCTTTTGGATCAGGATAACGCTCATGGTTCATTACATGAGAACCGATAGGCAGCGGCGACCACCAGTACCAATCCTGCACCACTACGTCAACCGGGATATGGTTATTACGATAGTTGTTTTTCACAGATAATATCTCGTCCTGAGTTTTGTACCTGTCCTGCGACTGGAATAACCCGAAAGCCCATTTTGGGAACATCGGTGCTTTGCCGGTTGCAGTACGGTACAGATCGATAATACGATCGAAATTTGGGCCATAGAAGAAATAATAATCAACCTGCCTGCCGCTTTCTGATACATATTTGAATTTAGTATTGCCATCAACCGTTCCATAAAAGTTTGATGCCGAGTAATTATCCCACATCAGCCCATAACCTTTGGTAGACAGCATTACGGGGATAGCGCCCGTCATGTATTTAATAAGCATCTGTTGATTGCGGCCTTTGTAATCGATAGATAAGCTATCTTCCGGATGGCAGCCTAAACCAAATAAGGCTTCATTGGCAGGCGAGTTAAATTGCGTTGAGCAGTTATAAGTATGAATACCAGCTATGGTTGCAGCTCGCATGGTTTTATTTTCCGCATCTTCAGAGGTGATCACGCGGCCGGCCTTGTCCATATAAGTGATGGCATTGGTGGCTTTATCAATACTTAACTTCAGTTTGGCAGTAGTAATGTAGATACATTTTACATCTTCAGACACCGTGAAGCCAACTTTGCTCAACCACTTGTTATTCACTACCAGCGATGGCTTGTGCACTAAAGTATTGAACATAGTATACTTCACCTCAACAATATCCGGGCCGCACACTTTAATCTTCATTAAGCCCTTATCAAGGTAACAGGTAATGCCATCAGCGTCCTGCTTATAAGAACGTACTGATGCTTTTACTGTCTGCATTACCAGCAGATTGCCTGCCGAAAGCAGAACTATAATCAAGGCCTTTTGAAGGCGCGAGATAACTTTGGTTTTTAACATAAATAATGGTGATAGCTGTTTAAAATTGGGCTATATAATCAATTGTAAAACTATCTCGTATCACCTTAACCGCATGACGCTCCGGTTAATATTTAGTGTAACAAATGTTAATAGAAATGGACAAATTACTGCAAAAAGCCTTAAAAGTAAACCCAATCAATCTACTCAACGAGCGGCGAGGCTCGGGGGCATTAGTTCATTAATTTTATTTTTTGCATGATGAGCTTACCTATTTCGTGACCCTGAAAAGAACCCATCTTTACGCTGTTCAGGAAGTGTATGCCGCCATAATTACGGCTCATAGCTGTTTCATCAGCAGCTTTCAGAAATGAATTGAAACTCCTGTCAAGGCCGATATAACGGACCTCCGTAGTATCATGAAATTTAAAATTATCGCCAAACATACCGGTGAGCACCACCGCCGAAGCACCGCTGATATCGGCATGCCCGGCAGGGTATTCAGGGAACGGCGGTGTTTGCAGTAATGGCATCCAGGTATGGTCTATCATATCCTCAATAGCCGTTACAGGGCGTATATAACTGTATTCATATTTCGCTTCCCAACTGCAAATAAACGAATCGAACAAGGCTATCGACGTCATGGCATAGGCCTGTGCCGTTTTTACCGGGCTTGCATGCGTTTGTTTGCACGCTATGGAGGTGATCCCTATCCAATGGCCTCCGGGCGTGATCTTTTTATCGGCAAACATCATGTGCCCGTCGTGCTCAACCACATAAGGGTTATCATCCCAGAAATGCGCTATCAGCGTTTGCTCCTGCGTTAAATTTTTATTCAGTAAATATACCTGTTCCGACTGCTTGTAATACGCGCTATTGGTATCGGTACTAAAGGCTATAGGCTTTGGCAACGGAAACTGGTTTGATGAAGCGATGACCAGCGGCTCCATTGTACCCCAGCAGTATTCTACCCCATCGAAATAGTCTGGTGGTGTGGGCCGCCATTGGGCAGGACCATTGTTGCCAAGGTATTTTGGCTTGCCACGTGTTTGCGGATAATTATCAACCATGGCCCTTTTCATCACTTTTTTGCCTATCTGCTCGCCAAACGCCATTGAGCGCGCATAAGTCGAGTCGTCCAGCGCATTTTTGTACATAGCATAAATTTTATTCTCGTACGCTTTCAGTGTATCAACAGAAAAAGTAACACTGTGCGCTACCGTAAAAAATGCTTTGGTTGCGGCAAGTGTATAATT
>JBQCIS010000223.1:0-3343 GCA_051953515.1 Mucilaginibacter sp. | reverse complement strand
AAATGAAAAAGGTCTCATTATGGATATTTTCAGCGATGTGCCCAAGCCTTTAAACTATTTATCCAACATAAAAACCTGCAATTCGTTGCCTTATGTAATGGCGGGTATTTTTAAAGCTCAAAATAACCTGGATGAGGTGTTTCTGCTCAACCAGAGCGGCTATTTGTGCGAGGCAGGAAGCTCGAACGTATTTGTTTGGTACAAAAGCCATTTATATACACCTGCGTTGAGCGAGGGTTGTGTGGAAGGCGTGATGCGGCAGGTGGTGCTTAATATTGCGCGTAAAAATAATATCCCGGTGATGGAGGCCCAGATAAACCCTGAAATATTATATGAGGCCGACGAAGTGTTTTTAACCAATGCCAGTCGGGGGATACAAAGCGTGATGGGGTATGGGGTGAAACGCTATTTTAATAAGCTGAGTAAGGGATTGGTGGATGAGTTGAATAAACTGTGACGCAACTTCATTTAAGTTGTACTAATTATTTGGCTAAAGCCAATAATATCCGATTGTTAGTCCGTCCCATAAATGGGACGGCAATGTGATTTGAATATTTCGATTTAATTGCCGTTGGCTTTAGCCAACGGAATAATCCAGAATCAAGAAACGACTTTAGTCGAATTATAGATCACATCTGCCAATGAAATAAGATTTTCAGAATTCTCCGTTTCTTCATAAACATCCAAAATGCCCTGTTTTTGTTCTTCAGTGGACCTATATACCTGTTAGACTAAAGCCCTTTAATTCTTAATACATATCAGCCTCTTTGCCAATATGTAAATCCTCTTTACCTAACACCATAGAGAACTTGCCAATTACATGACTACTTACTCTATCTAATTCTGCATCTGATATATTTTTATTGAAAATAAGTCGCTTATAACTAACCGCAATCTTTTTATTATCGAAATAATAAATCTGAAAAGATGCGATATTTGTCTTTTTAAATTTACCCCAAACCTCGCTGTTTACCGCTCTAACATCCGCCATTTTTGGCACATAAATGTAAAGTTGGTTTACCAAACCTCTATTGTCCTTTTCGCTACCCACTATTTCATAAGTAAGTTTACTTTGTGTTTGTATCAACAAAATAAACAAGAGTACTATTGTTCTGAACATGAGAGTTACTTTTTAGGCTTTGGCTTATCTTTAGGCTTATCCTTTTTTTCGGTAGCTGATTTACTAACGCTCGCTTTTATAATGCTGTGAAAGATATTTAATGCTTCTTTTGGGTTTTTCTTATCCTCTGATATAAAGCAACTTGCGGGTCATTGATCCTATCTATTAATGAATGAAATTCTGATTTTATTTCAATGAGTTGCATACGTAAATATAGTAATTTGCCATTGTTTATATAAATGATTAAACGAAAACCGTATGATGTTGCTGCAATTCCCGCCTGATAGCGGCCTGATCTATAAGGAGAGTAATTTTCATCATTTTTTCCCGGAGCCGTGGAATATGGTTTCATCGGCTTTGTTTTTGATACCGGCCATTTATTGGCTTGTAAAACTGGGCGGATTTAACAAGCAGTATACATTTTTAAGCATTATTACCTGGCTGTTGCTGGTGGGCTGTATTGGCAGTACGGCTTATCACGGGTTGCGGCGCTGGCATTTCTTTATTTTTATGGACTGGGTGCCGATTGCCCTAATCTGCCTGATGGCGAGTGTTTACTTCTGGATAAAATTTACCGGCAGGTGGATATTCGGCGTACTGGCGCTGGTTGCTTTTATGGCCATGATCTTAGGTATCCATTCTATCTTTCAATATCACGATATTCAGCTCATGATCAGCCTCAATTATACCTTGATGGTGCTGATGATCGTATTACCGCTGTTCCTGCTGCTTTGGAAAATGCGGTGGCATAATGCATGGCTGGTGATACTGGCGCTCATCAGTTTCGGCATTGCCATATTTTGCCGGGTGGATGATAAGTATACTTCGTGGGCCATTGGTACGCACTTTTTGTGGCATACATTCGGGATGATCGCTACATCGCTGATGTTTGCGTTTATCTACAAAGTGAACCGGGATTTGAAGGATTAAATAGATTTACAGGATGTAGATAAACGAAAAAAGGAGACGCAATGTATTGCGTCTCTACAGGCGTACACCTCTTAAAAATTCTTCAATGCCCATACGTTTTTTGCCTTCCAGTTGTACGTCGGTTACGCTGATGAAGCCGTCTCTTGCGGCAAACTTCAGGAAGGTTTTATTATCTGTAAGAAAACCGCCGGGAAAAATGCCGGGATCGGCCTCCTGTACTTTGGCCTGATATATTTTTAGGGTTTTGTCGTTCAGTTGGGTGTAGGCTCCCGGTATGGGGCTTAAACCACGTATAAGGTTATAAATAGCATGTACCGAATTGTTCCATTGTATATTGCCGTCTTCCTTAAATATCTTCGGCGCATGTTTCAGCTCGATGCCTTCAGCAAGTTCTGATTGCGGGATTTCACTATAGCGGCCACTTTCAACGGCTTTTACAGTTTTTACCAGCAGGCCCGCACCTTTGGCCATTAGGCGATCATGCAGTTCGCCTGCCGTTTCGTGGCCGGTTAGGGTGACTTTTTCGGTGAACAGGAGATCGCCGGTATCGATGTCATGTTTCAGGAAGAAGGTAGTTACGCCGCTTTCGGCCTCACCGTTGATCAGTACCCAATTGATAGGCGCCGCGCCGCGATATTGCGGCAGCAGCGAGGCGTGCAGGTTAATAGTGCCGCGTGGCGGCATATTCCAAACCACTTCTGGCAGCATGCGGAAGGCTACTACTACCTGCAGGTCGGCATTGAGTGCCCGCAATTCCTGCAGAAACGCTTCGTCCTTCAGCTTTTCGGGTTGTAAAACTTTCAGATCATGAGCAAGGGCATATTCTTTAACCGCAGATTGACTTAGCTTTTTGCCACGTCCGGCCGGTTTATCGGGTGCGGTTACTACTCCCACAATATTACAGCCGGCCTTTATTAATTCGTCAAGCGCGGTTACGGCAAACTGGGGCGTGCCCATAAATACTATTCTCATGTCAGTCCTTCAAAAAATGTGATAATGTTCTAATTAAATGCGGGAGCAATTGTTTGCCATCAACCCTGTAACAAAATATGCCTTTTTCACCTAATTGTATAATAAATATTTACGGCGCATCAGCTTAAACCCGTTCAAAGCCGGTTGCCAGCTTGCACGAATCCGCTGTTCGGTATTACCTGCTTCTATCTGCTTGCGCAATTCATCCGTGCCTGCCAGTTTGGTAAAATAGGCCGTAAAAAAATGCGCCTTATCCGGAAATGCTTTATACAATTCTATCAACCATGCTAAATTAAGCTGGCCTGTTGTTTTAAATATATT
>JBQCIS010000222.1:0-4001 GCA_051953515.1 Mucilaginibacter sp. | reverse complement strand
GACAGATTGGTGTCATGGAACCTGCTCCAGGATACGGTTACAAAGTCTGAAGCTCTGGTAATAGTAATATCTTTACCCCAGTAAGCCCAGCCGTGATTACGGTCGGTAGCGAAATCGCAATGGTCAACCCAAATATGTGTTGAGGCATATTTGATCATCACTGCTGCATCAGTTACATAATTTCTGAAAGTAATGTTTTGTATAATTATATTGCTTACGGTGAATAGATGAAGCGAGATTCCGGTAATAGATGCACCCGGTAAACCAATGATGGATTTATTGGATGATACATAAATACCGTCATCGCCACCGCCTACTATAGCACCTTTTACGTAAACGATTTTAGGTGCGTCGCCAGACACAGCTGATTTCAGGTCGGCCTCTGTCGAAACTGTTACAACGCTACCGCCTGTTCCTCCGCTTGTGGTACCATTATACATTGCGTAGCCCATCAAAGCAGAACTGATACCGATATGGGTAGCTGATGCACTTCCTGTTGATGAGATGGTTGTGGTAGGGGTAGTAGTAGTAGTAGTAGTTGTTGTTGTTGTGCTGGTGCCGGTACTGGTGTATGCGCTTCCCATCGTATATGTATATTTTCTGCCGTTTGTTGCCGGATCGGTATTATCCGATGCAGAAAAATACAACGTGGTACCCCAATGGCTAAAGCGCCCCTTACCATAGTCCCTGATGTCCTGATGAACGGAGTGGGCCGGGCCGAGTTCTTTTCCGTTTTCGAAAAGACGCATAGTAGAAATGTCGGGCTGACTATTAGAGTCACCGGTTACCGGCAGAGGGTAACTAATGTGCCAGGCATAGCCGCCATCATTTCTAAGATTTGTCAGATTAACAGTAACTGGCGTGTCGACTACCGTTGAAAGGTTAGTCTGCTTGTTCGTTAAGTTGTTAGGAGAAGCCGATTGGTCTGATGCGTTTTTTGAACAGCTTTCTCCAACCAAGATCGTCGCCAGCATGAGGCAGATCATCATGTACTTGTTTTTTTTGTGTTTGGTTTCCATAAAGTTTTATTTAGCGCTTTGAACGGGTGACCGTATGGCTAATTATTGTTACAAACTTTATGGAAAACTATACTGTTATCGAAACTGGTTCAAAAAGTGCGGTTGAAAATCGTTAGGTAAGATTGAGTTGTAAAGTAAGTTGTAAAGAGGTGTGAAATTTTGCACACTTAATGACATTTCTATGACATTTCTCGTTCTGCCAGCTGCTTTTTTATCCGGCCCTGATCTTGACAATAGAACGATTTATACCAATTTACAAATTGCGAAACTCCCGCCTGAACGGATGTTTGTGGTTTGTAATGCCGTGCTGCCGCCAGGTAAGAAACGTCTGCATACGTTTCTGTAACATCCCCATCCTGCAGAGGCAGATATTTCTTGTCAGCGGTCATTCCGGTTTGCTTTTCAATCTCAGTAATGAAGTCGAGCAGGTTTACCGGGGCGCCACGACCGATATTGAAGATCCTGAATGGCGCTTTTGAACTGGCCGGGTCGGGATTTTGAACATCCCAGTCGGGATTATCTTCGGCTGGTTCGTCTATAACATGCACTATGCCGTTAACAATGTCATCAATGTAGGTAAAGTCACGCATCATTCGGCCATGGTTAAATACTTCAATAGGGGTACCTTCCAATATAGCTTTCGTGAAAATAAACAGGGCCATATCCGGCCGGCCCCACGGCCCGTACACGGTAAAGAAACGCAGGCCGGTTGTTCTTAGATTAAACAGATGGCTGTAAACATGCGCCATCATTTCATTTGCTTTTTTTGATGCTGCATATAACGATACAGGATGATCGGCGATATTATGTTCGTTAAAGGGCATTTTTTTATTCAACCCATATACGCTTGATGAACTGGCATAAACCAGGTGGCCAATATTGAAGTGCCGGCAGCATTCCAATATATTAAGAAACCCCCTGATGTTTGAATCAATATAGGCATCAGGGTTTGTTAAACTGTAACGTACCCCCGCCTGTGCGGCCAGGTTGCACACCGCATCAAAATGTCCGTTTTTAAAGTAATCTTCCAGCGCGGCTTTATCCAGCAGGTCGGTTTTTATAAAAGTATAGTTACTGTATTTGCGGCTACGCATTGGCTTACCATACGTTATTTTTTCCGTATCAATTCCTGTTTCCTCCAACCGGGCCAGCTTCAATCGAACGTCATAATAATCGTTCAAATTATCTATCCCTAAAACGGTGTCGCCCCGTTCTAAGAGGCATTTGGCTAAATGGTAGCCAATGAAACCGGCCGTACCGGTAACTAATATTTTCATAATGATTTGGATTGGTGTAAAAATTATTTGAATTGCACGGAGGCTCACTTCATACTGTAGGAATATACCCGGCCGTTTGTGAGTGGATTTGAATTATCGGACGTAGAAAAATAAAGTGTGTTGCCCCAATGGCTATATTGCCCAAGGCCATACTCGCGAATACTTTTGTGATTAGAGTGCGCTGGCCCTAACTGAACGCCGTTTTCAAACAATATCAGCGTAGAGGCTTGCGGGCTTGTCTGTGAGTCGCCAAGCGCAGTAAGATCATAACCTATTTTATAACAGTAGCCACTGTCTGATTTTAACCCGATCAGATTGATCTTTATTGTACCATCCGCGAGTTTTGGTGTTAATGACAGTGCTGGGCCTGGCTTTAGAGTATAAGAATATTTACGCCCATTTTTGAGCGGATTTGAATTATCCGAAGTTGAAAAATAAAGGATATTACCCCAATGACTGAATTGGCCAAGCCCATATTTGCGAATATCTTCATGGTTGGAATGTGCCGGAATGAGCTCGACGCCGTTTTCAAAAAGCCGTAATGTAGATTGCTGAGGGCCTTGCTGCGAATCGCCGGCCACATCAAGATCATAGCCAATTTTATAAGCATAGCCACTGTCCGATCTTAACCCGATCATGCTGATTTTTATTGTGCTGTCCGTTGATGTTGGTGTAGGTGTTGGTGTAGGTGCAGGGTCTTTTTGTTTTTTGCAATTTGATGCGCAAATAATAATAATCAGCATCATAACTACGGTCATTCTTGTAGACGGTAGTCCATTTATTAGCGGTTTCATAATGTAATGGTTTTAAATGATTGTTATGTGTATTGCAGCCCCCCGATAGGTCGTTTAACCGTTCGGGAATGGCACCGGTTAATTTTAATGGGGTATGATTTTTAAAATAACTATCCGCTAAACACGGCTTTAGGTAGTAGTCGGCACTCAAGGCTGCCTTTAACTGGCTGGATAGGCAATTCGCGTTGTTGGCTTATGCTTTTAGTATACCACGAAACCATGTAAAACCCTGGTATTTTTAAAGAAGGGAGCGAATTCGGAATCCACCCTTTCAAAACAACGTTGAGCTTCATGGCTCCCTGCAGGATACTTTATCCGACAGGTAAATTTCGCGCTGACCTGACGAAATATTTAACGCACCTTATCCGGCTTTTTAAAAAAAATAATGGGTGAGCGGCTTGCCACAGCTGCTATCAGCCACACATTTTCCGCTCGATTGGCCTGGTCTGTCATTGAAATAGCAGTAGTTTCGGCCGTTCTTTAATATGTCTTTTGTGCTCGTTTAAGTTTCCGGATCATCTTTTTTGCCGGATTAATGAGACTGAATATTTGACGTTTACCATCAATTATCAGGAAGTGACCAGCAAAATTGAGTGTGTGCAGGCCATGTGCGTAAGGTGCCACCGGGCCTACCTCCATCATTACTTCATAGCTGAAATTTCTTTCATCCAGTTGCGTTATCTCGCTAACCATTACCGAGCCTCCATAGTTGTTTTCGGGGTTCTGGCTCGGCCGGTAGAGTTTGCCGTTGGATATGAACAACGTGCCTGCTGATCTGCTGATGTTGTTGGGCACTTTTACCGGATTCTGTGCATGAGGCTTAAATGGGCCCGTAAGTTCATCAGCATAAAATATATACAGTTCTCCGTAAGACCCTGAAATGCTGCTGAATAACCAGTATTTATCCTGGT
>JBQCIS010000221.1:0-2515 GCA_051953515.1 Mucilaginibacter sp. | reverse complement strand
ACAAAGAAAAATATCTTCTCGGCGCAATTTTCGATTTAACTAAAGCCATCGCTATAGATCCTGATCTTACCCGGAACAAATATTACCAGGTGAGGGGTATTGCCTACCGCGAATATGGCGTGTTTAAATTGCAGGCAACCGGAAAACAATTCGATAAAGTAAGGGCGATCAACTCGCTGCGTGCGTCTGTGGCTGACCTGGAAAAAGTTTTGGCAGATAACCCCGGCCGGACTGACATCTCTACCCTTATCGATCTTTCAAAGCAGAAACTTAACGAAGCGCTGGCCCACAAATAATCGTAAGCCGGGATTTATTTTGATAGCCTATTCAGGTCTTCGTATAATTATTTAATAATTACTCCCGTAATGTTATAATTATTGTTCCCCATCAGCCTAACATGCTGCCTTTTTTCAATCCGGTAGAGAGAGTCGGGATAGTAGCTCAGCTTCTCGATATTCCTGTATAAGATATTTTGTGTTTTGGTGTAAATAATTATCCACTTGATCTTATCCGCATCCTTCTTGATTATAATTTCGCGGACTGTAAGTTCGGGCTCAATAGCCTTATACAATGTAATGCCATCACCCGTTGATGTGGTGTAACTATTTTTCCAGGCGGGACGGTTGATATCTCCTCCGACAAATGACTCCAGCTCCTGCCCCCAGTTTTCAATAGACACCTTTTTTGTTTCGGTAACGCCATTATGTACAATAGTTTTTAATACCGGGGGCTTAACCTTTTGCAGGTCTTGTGCTTCATTGGTAAAAAAGCCTTTGATGTCGAAGTATCCTGCCTTCCCGCCGCTTTGCTTTGCCTCAGGTTTGCAACCTGAATATAAGGCCGCCAGGGTAGTAACAATAGCGATAACTAAATATGGCCTTAGTTTAAACCAATACATTGCCGCCCATTTGTTCAGGAATAGCGATCCCTAAAATTTTTAATATGGTTGGCGCTATGTCTCCCAGTTTGCCGTCATTCACATGTTTCACATCGTCATCAATAACAATACACGGAACCAGGTTTGTAGTATGCGCAGTGTTGGGCGTGCCATCATCATTAATCATATAGTCAGCATTACCATGGTCGGCAATAATTATAAACGAATATCCGTTCGCCAAACCAGTTTCAACCACTTCTCTTGTACAGCCATCAACGGTTTCAGCAGCTTTAACTACGGCGCTGAATACGCCGGTGTGGCCCACCATATCGGTATTTGCAAAATTAAGCACAATAAAATCCGCCCAGCCACTTTTCAATTCCGGAATTATGGCATCGCGTATGCCTTCCGCACTCATCTCCGGCTGCAAATCATAGGTCGCCACTTTCGGCGAGGGTACCAGCAGCCGCTTTTCATTGTCAAATTCCTTCTCACGCCCTCCGGAGAAAAAGAACGTTACATGCGGGTATTTCTCTGTTTCCGCTATCCGGATTTGATTTTTTCCTGCATCCTGTAAAACTTCACCAAGGGTTTTGGAAAGATCATCCTTAGTAAAAACCACCTTTACATTTTTAAACGTTTCGTCATAAGTGGTCATAGTTATATAATGCAGGTCGAGCGGGTGCATGTTATACTCGGGAAACGCCTTCTGAGTTAAGGCAAGCGTTATTTCACGCCCCCTGTCGGTCCTGAAATTAAAACAGATAACAACGTCGCCTTCCTTAATCACCGCAAGCGGGTTGCCATTTTCGTCAACCTTGATTATTGGCTTAATAAATTCGTCGGTAACCTCCTGTAAATACGATTGCTTGATAGACTGAACAACATCTTTTGTTGGTTGGCCTATGCCGTTAACCATAAGATCATAAGCCAGCTTTACGCGCTCCCAGCGGTTGTCCCTGTCCATTGCGTAATACCTGCCTATTGCCGATGCCAGTTTTACGTTCGAGTTCTCTATGTACTGCTCTAAATCAGCAATAAACCCCTCACCTGATTTAGGATCGGTGTCTCTGCCATCTAAAAAAGCATGGATAAATACCTTTTCCAAATTGTACACCCCGGCAGCATCGCATAAACCCTTCACATGTTTAATATGCGAGTGCACCCCCCCATCAGAAACAAGGCCTATAAAATGTACGTCTTTATTATATTGTTTGGCGTAGTCAAATGCTTCCTTTATAACCGGATTAGCCGGGAATTCATTATCATCAACCGCCTTATGTATCCGGCCCAATTCCTGGTAAACCACGCGGCCCGCTCCAAGGTTCATATGGCCCACTTCTGAGTTGCCCATCTGTCCTGCGGGCAAGCCAACAGCCGTGCCCGACGCTTCCAATTTGGAATTTGGATACTTTTGCAGCATCGAATCAAAGAACGGCGTTTTGGCGGCGAGTATAGCATTCGAGGCGTCGTTACGGCCGAAACCCCAGCCATCCAGAATAATTAAAGCGATTTTTTTTTGTCTTTCCACAATGCAAATATAAAAAGCAACGTTCTTAGTTAGTAATAATTATTGATTAAGTTACACCGGCGAGCGGCCGCAATTGCATCTCCGCTAAACCCCCGCCTCAAAACTTA
>JBQCIS010000220.1:0-6792 GCA_051953515.1 Mucilaginibacter sp. | reverse complement strand
CACAGATGTGGGCATTGTACAAAGAGGTGCAGGACTATTACGATAAAGGCATGCGGGTACCTGATGACGTAACCTTGCTGTTATGCGACGACAACTGGGGCAATATCCGCAAACTGCCCAGCCTCACCGAGAAGCCCCGCAAAGGTGGTTATGGTATTTATTATCACTTTGACTATGTTGGCGGCCCGCGTAATTACAAATGGCTCAATACAAACACCATCTCCAAAACATGGGAGCAGATGCACCTGGCCTATGACTACAACGTGCGACAGATATGGATAGTGAACGTAGGCGACCTGAAACCGATGGAATACCCAATCAGCTTTTTCCTTGATTATGCCTGGAACCCAGGCCGCTGGCCGGCAAGCAAACTGCATCAATATGGTATTGAGTGGGCAACCCAGCAATTCGGCGCTGCACATGCTGCCGAAATTGCGGACATCCTCACACAATACACAAAATTCAATGCGCGCCGTAAGCCGGAATTGCTCGATCAGAATACGTACAGCCTTACCAATTACAATGAATTCGGCCGCGTGGTTGAGGCGTATGATCAACTTGAACATAAGGCTCAAACGCTCTATCAACAGATGTCGCCGGAGTATAAGGATGCGTTCTTTGAATTGGTACTGCATCCCGTTCAGGCCTGTTCTAACCTGAATAAAATGTATTTTGAAGTGGCTAAAAACCAATATTATGCAAAACACCGCAATGGTGCTTCGGCAGATTCAGCTGCGGCAGAGGTGAAGGAATTGTTTGCGAAAGATCAGGAAATATCTAACTATTACAACAAGAAACTTGCCGGAGGCAAATGGGATCACATGATGGATCAGTCGCACATCGGCTATGTTTCCTGGAATGATCCACGCTTTAATAAAATGCCTGCGTTAATTGAATTGAACCCGGATAGCGCAACCAATCATGAATTGTTACCGGTAACGGGTAATGGTCATACCGAAAAAGTAAATGGCATGTTTTCAGATAAGAACGGCTATATTGCCATAGAGGCGGAACATTTCAGCAGAAAGGTAGGGGATGGCAAAATAAGCTGGGTAGTTATTCCGGATTATGGCAATACGCTTTCGGGTGTCGAACCTTCGCCGGTAACGGCCAATCGTCTCCAACCGGGACAAAACACGCCGCATCTGGAGTATGATATTAATTTAAAAGATACAGGCACTATTGCAGTTACCACCTGTGTATCGCCAACGCTCGATTTCCGGAACAAGGATGGTTTATTCTATGCCGTTTCGGTAGACAATGAACAGCCGCAATTGGTTAACATTGCTACCAATGTGGACAGCCGGGACTGGGCGATAGCGGTTACAAACAATTTAAGGCGGCTTGTTACCCATCATAAAATAACTAAACCGGGTAAACATGTAGTTAAATACTGGATGGTTGATCCTGCCGTTGCGGTGCAAAAATTCATTATCGATTCAGGCGGGTTAAAGCCAAGTTACCTGGGGCCGGAGGAATGACATCTGAAAAACAATGATACGATCATCAATTAAACATTTACTATTTATTGGGGCAGCAGCTTTGTTGCCTCAACTGCTTTATAGCCAATCCGGTTCCGAAAGACAGGTAACGGTAAGTTGTACTAAAGTAGCCGGTGCGCTCGATAAAAGTTTTAACCAGTGCGTAGGTGCCGGCCGGGCTAACGAAGGTCTGCGTGCCGACTGGCAGCGACAGCTAACTATCGCCAAAAAGGAATGCGGCTTTCGTTATATCCGTTTCCACGGCCTGCTTACGGATGATATGGGCGTTTACTCCGAAGACAGGAACGGCAACCCGGTGTACAACTGGCAATATATTGACGAACTGTACGATTTTTTGCTGAGTATTAAAGTACGCCCATTTGTAGAACTGGGATTTATGCCCCAGGCGCTGGCCAGCGGCAAACAAACCATTTTCTGGTGGCGGGGAAATATTACGCCGCCAAAGGACTATGAAAAATGGAAAGGTTTGATCAGCCATTTGGTTGAGCACTGGACAGAGCGCTACGGCCGCGATGAGGTGCGTCATTGGTTTTTTGAGGTTTGGAATGAGCCTAACCTTAAAGGTTGGTTCTTTACCGGCGAACAGGCTGATTATTTTAAATTGTACCGGGCCAGCGTGGAAGCGATAAAAGGCGTGGACGCCAGTTATAAAGTAGGCGGACCGGCTACGGCAGGCAACGCCTGGGTGCCGGATATGATAAATTTTTGTGTACAGAATAATTTGCCGATAGACTTCATCAGCACGCATGACTATGGTGTTCGGGAAGGATTTCTGGACGCTTCAGGCGGTAAGGGGACGGTTATTAGTCCGGATAAAAATGTGATCGTTAATGATATGCGCCGTTCCCGCAAACAGATTGAAGCATCGCGTATGCCGCATCTCCAGCTCAACTATACGGAGTGGAGTTCATCTTATACGCCATCTGATCCGCTGCATGATACCTATGAAGAGGCTTCGTATATATTGAATACGGTAAAAGGTGCATCGCCGTATGTAAATGCCATGTCGTACTGGACGTTTACAGATATCTTTGAAGAAGCCGGGCCTCGAATGACGCCGTTCCATGGCGGATTTGGCCTGATGAATTACCAGGATATTAAGAAACCCGCTTACTATGCTTTTAAATATTTAAACGAATTGGGTGACTCCGAACTCGCAAACAGCGATTCCAGCTCTATCATCTGCAAGGATAACAAAGGCAATGTACAAGCCCTGTTATGGGATTGCACCATCGATCATCCCGATAGTCCCATCAATAACCAGGAGTTTTATAAGCGAGATATCCCGCCAAAACCCGCAGGTAAACTGAAATTTACCGTTCATGGATTGCAACCTGGCGCTTACCGGATAGAAACCTATCGTACCGGTTATCATATCAACGATGCTTATTCTGTATACTACGGTTTGCATTCGCCATCGCAGCTCACGCGGCAGCAGGTTGCAGCAATAAAGCAGCAAAGCAGCGGTGTGCCATCGGCCGTATCTAAAATTACCATTGGTAAAAGTGGTGAGTATACAACCACCATTAATCTGCGGCAAAATGATGTGTATTTTATAAAACTGATGAGATTGTAAAGCCACATGAGTCGATGCCGGGAGATGGGTTAAATGTGTGTTGTATTGACAATTAATTTGTATGTCAGACCGCATAATTCCTATCTTTATTGGGATTTATGCGGGCCTTTTGCTTTCTGTCCCATATACGTCTGCCAATTACTAAACTTAACCTCATGAAACTGCGATTCCTTATTGTATTGCTCCTGGTGTGCTGTAATGCGTCTGTTTTATTAGCGCAAAACGGCGCTGTTCCTGTAAAGATCGACATCGACCTGAAAGCAAAGTCCAATACTGTACTTACACCTATATGGCGCTTCTTCGGGTACGATGAAGCCAATTATACTTACATGAAAGATGGGCGAAAACTGCTTTCAGAACTGGCATCGCTAAGTCGAGTGCCTGTTTTTGTACGTACTCATAACCTGTTAACCACCGGTGACGGCAAGCCTGATTTGAAATGGAGTTCGACTAATGTTTATACTGAGGGTGCTAAAGGAAATCCGGTTTATGACTGGAAAATAGTGGATAGTATATTCGATACTTTCATTCATAAGGGAATGAAACCTTTAGCCGAAGTAGGTTTTATGCCGGAAGCGCTGTCGTCTGTACCTGAATCAGATGGTTACCAGACGACTACAGACGGGCGGAAGATATATCATTACACCGGCTGGAATTATCCGCCGAAAGATTATACAAAATTTGCCAACCTGGTATATGCATGGGTGAAACACTGCGTTGCCCGTTACGGCGTTAAAGAGGTGGAAAGCTGGTATTGGGAGATATGGAACGAGCCGGATATTTCGTACTGGAAAGGTACTGCAACCGATTACCTGAAACTGTACGATTATTCAGCCGATGCTATTAAACGCGCATTACCATCGGCAAGGGTCGGTGGTCCCGAAACTACCAACCCGGGCAGCCCAAAGGCGGCGGCGTTTATGCGTACATTCCTCGACCATATCGACAATGGAAAAAGCTTCGCTACCGGAAAAACAGGTATTCCTCTTAATTTTATTTCGTTCCATGCAAAAGGCGACCCGAAATTGATAGACCAGACGGTTTGGATGAATATGGGTGTGCAGCTGCACAATATCAGTAAAGGATTCGAGATCATTTCTTCCTATCCGTCACTTAACCACCTGCCGGTAATTATCGGCGAGTCTGATCCGGAAGGATGTGCAGCCTGTTCGGAAGATAATTTCCCACAAAATGCTTACAGAAACGGTACCATGTATGCAGCTTATACAGCGGCATCATTCGCGCGGGTTTATGATCTTGCGAACCACTTTCATACTAATCTGCTGGGTGCTGTTACCTGGGGTTTTGAATTTGAAGATCAGCCGTGGTTCCGTGGATTTAGAGATCTGGCGACAAACGGCGTTGATAAGCCGGTGCTCAATGTATTCAGGATGTTTGGGATGATGCAGGGCAACAGAGTACCTGCAACATCAAATGCACCGTATGATTATAAATCTATCCGGGATTCAAGCGTGCGCGGTAACTATCCGGACGTGAGCGCACTGGCAACTGCCGATAAGCATTCGGTTTATATCCTCGTGTGGAACTATCATGATAAAAACGATACCAACGTTAGCGCTACACCGGTTAAACTGGCCATCAAAAATCTAAAAGGGACATCAGCAACCATTGTTCATTACAGAATTGATCAGCAACATAGTAATTCCTATACTGTTTGGAGGCGAATGGGTTCGCCGCAACATCCGGATGCCTTGCAATACCACTTGCTGGAAAAAGCGGGTAAGCTGCAAAAATTACAGCCCAATCAAACTTTATTATTAAAGAATAACCAGGCTGTAATCTCTTTTGATCTGCCAAGGCAAGGGGTATCATTGATTAAACTTACAGTCCGGTCAAGTAGCCCTCGTGCCACTATACGTTAATTGTTTTTAACCGTGTAGGTATTGATCATTTCAATAGTGCCGTTGGGGCGATGATGCAGTTCGGTTACCTTAACGTTTCTCAGGTGTGTTTTGCCCGAAAGTTGGGTATCGTGATAAAAAATGTACCATTTGCCTTTGAATTCGACAATGGAATGGTGGGTGGTCCAGCCTTGTACAGGCAGCATAAAATGCCCCGCGTAAGTAAACGGCCCCATTGGGTTATTACCAATAGCATAGGCGAGAAAATGCGTGTCGCCGGTTGAATAGGAGAGATAGTATTTGCCGTGGTATTTATGCATCCACGATCCTTCAAAAAACCTGCGGTCATGGTCGCCGCCAAGTAGTGGATGGCCTGTGCTGTCTACAATAAGCGCGTTGTGTACCGGTCCGGCAAATTCCTTCATATTACCTTTCAGTTTAACCACCTGGCAGCTAAGCGCTGGTGCATTATCCTGATGCAGGTCGGTTTTTGAGCCGTTAGCATCATACTTGCCGTTCTTCCAGCGTTGCAACTGACCTCCCCAAAGGCCGCCGAAGTACATATAAGCTGTTCCGTCGTCATCAACAAATACTGCCGGATCTATGCTGTAGCTTCCTTGCATAGGTGTTGGCTCAGCTTTAAATGGCCCTGCCGGATTTTTGGATGTAGCTACGCCGATCTGGAAAACGTCTTTTTTATTTTTTACGGGGAAATAAAGATAATAAGTGCCGTTTTTGTAAGCCGCATCGGGTGCCCAAAGCTGGCGGCCTGCCCATGGGATATCTTTAATATCAAGTGCCACGCCATGATCGGTTACAGGGCCGCCAATACGGTCGAGTGAAAATATGTGGTAATCGCGCATGGCAAAGTGGTCGCCATTGTCATTCTCCGGAATGCCCGCATCTATATCGTGCGATGGATAGATGTATATCTTGCCATTAAACACATGTGCCGATGGATCAGCAGTGTAAATTCCGGTGATGAGCGGTTTATTCAGGTAAACGATTTTTTGTTTCTTGTTTTGTGCCAATAGCGCGGTTGGCAGCAGGCAAACCGCGCCAAGCAGTAATAACTTTAGTAAAGGCGTCTTTTTATTTTTCATTCTCAAAAATTTATGGTTGTTCGTTTAAGATCGATTGTTTTATGCCCATCTCCAGTCCGCGTAATTCTGCAAGCCCTTTAAGTCTGCCGATGGCAGAATAGCCGGGATAGGTATTGTACCGGAAATCATCCAGCAGTACATGCCCATGGTCGGGGCGCATGGGTATGGCAATATCTTCGCGGGTTACATGTGCGCGCATTATTTGCTCATGAATAATATTGCGCATAATAGCATACATATCGTTACTTCCGCCCAGGTGTTCGGCCTCGTAAAAGCTGCCGTTGGGTTCGCGCTGCACGTTACGGAGGTGAAGGAAATGAATGTGTTTGCCGAGGCGCTCTACTATTCCCGGAAGGTCATTCTTCTGGTTAGCGCCCAGCGAGCCGGTGCAAAAGGTAATGCCGTTATAGGGCGAGGAGCAGGCATCTACCACAAATTGCAGATCACTCTCTGTGCAAACCACGCGTGGCAGGCCCAGTATCGCAAACGGCGGATCGTCAGGATGGATGCACATGCGTATGCCCGCTTCCTGCGCATGCGGGATAATGCTTTGCAGGAAATAGGCGAGGTTTTCTTTCAGTTTACCCGCATCTGTGTTGCTGTATTTCTTCAGATGCTCACGGAACTGGACAATGGTAAAAACTTCGTCGGTTCCGGGCAATCCGGCAAGTATGGTGTCTGTTAAGCTTTTCTTTTGTTCACTGCTGAGATTATCGAGATAAGTTTTCGCGTCGGCCTGTACAGCTTCG
>JBQCIS010000219.1:0-13475 GCA_051953515.1 Mucilaginibacter sp. | reverse complement strand
TCGCAATGGCCATGAAAAACTGCTTACACCGGGCAATTACGACGTGATAGGTCTGCCGGTAATAGATGAGGCCAACGGCTATGTTTATTTTGGGGCATCGCCGGATAATGCAACGCAAAAATACTTGTATCGTGTAAAAATTACCGGCAGCAAGGCCGAGCGTATTACGCCTGCTAATGAACCGGGCACCAACAACTACGAAATATCGCCAAACGGGCGTGTCGCCTTACATAATTTCTCCAATATTTATACCCCTGCGGAAAGCGAGGTTATCAGCCTGCCCAATCATAAACATATCAGCGGTGCAGCTATCAGGTTGAATACCGCCGCTAAGAACAAACCGGAGTTTTTTAAAGTGAAGACGGTTGATGGTGTTGAGATGGACGGATGGATGGTAAAGCCAACCAATTTTGATCCGGCAAAGAAATACCCGGTTGTGTTTTATGTTTACAGCGAACCGGCGGGCGCTAACGTAAAGGATGCATACGGTGCCGCCTCAAACCGCGAATACATAGGTAATATGGCCGATGATGGCTACATCTATGTATCGATTGACAATCGCGGTACACCTGTGCCAAAAGGCCGTGAATGGCGCAAATGTATCTATAAGAACATTGGCATTATTAACATACGCGACCAGGCAATGGGTGCACAGGAAATATTAAAATGGCCTTTTGTAGATTCGAGCCGCGTAGCGGTTTGGGGATGGAGCGGCGGCGGTTCATGTACACTGAACCTGATGTTTCAGCACCCCGAGATTTATAAAACAGGTATTGCTATAGCGGCAGTAGGCTGGCAGCTTACTTATGATGATATTTACCAGGAACGCTATATGGGCGTGCCAACTGATGAAGCCAGTCGCGAAGTATTTATAAAAGGCTCGCCTATAACTTATGCTAAAAACCTGAGGGGAAACCTGCTATATGTACATGGCACCGGCGATGACAATGTTCATTATAAAAATGCCGAAATGCTGATAAATGAACTGGTAAAATATAACAGGCAATTTCAGTTGATGTCATACCCCAACCGTTCGCACGGAATTTTTGAGGGCGAAGGCACATCGCTGCATCTGCGCACCCTGTATACCAATTACCTGAAAGAACACTGCCCTCCGGGAGGAAGATAGTTGAATATCGGATTTGAATGATCTGTAAACGAAGAAAGGGCCAACAAGGCCCTTTCTTCGTTTTAACGCTTTAAATTAACTAATATGTCTTTGTTATCTAATTGCCTCAATTCCCTGCTACTTCAACATAACCATATTACAAATTGAAAGAAATGCAATCAACGAAGGCAGGGTTAATAAAAGATACACAACCATTAACTGGTGATTATTGGCTTTACCAACTACAAATACATCGTAAAAATCGGTTTTTATGTTTTTCAGGTTCGTTTTCATCTTGTCGAATTTTAACAGTTCGACGAGGCAAAAAATGCAACGTTTAAAGCCGGAAATAATCGTATCCAAAAAGTTACAAACAACCATTCAGCAAAAAGCCCTTCCACATTAGCGAAAGGGCCCATATCTCTAAACTTACTATTGGTCGCGGTAATTTTTAATATTCGTTCTCGCCCATGCTTTCCATCATATCGGCATCGGTGCGGGGCGTTTTTTGATTTCCATCATTTTCAAAATCGCTTTTGCGGCCAAGCAGTGTAAAGTTTTCTGCCACAATTTCGGTGGTGTATTTCTTTATTCCCTCCTTATCCTCAAATGAGCGCGTGCGTAGTTTGCCTTCAATGTAAACCAGCTTGCCTTTCTGCAAAAACTTGGCAGCAACGTCGGCCAGGCCTCTCCACATCACAATGTTGTGCCATTCAGTTTGCTCTACTTTTTTTCCGTCTTTATTATAGTTTTCAGATGTAGCCAGCGGAAAACTGGTTACTGAAACCCCACCTTCTAATACGCGTATCTCGGGGTCTTTTCCCAAATGTCCTACCAGAATTACTTTGTTTATACCTGACATAGTTTAAATTAAACAAGAAATTATTCTACAAATTAAAAATATTTTTTAGAAATATAAAAATGATTTTTGGCAATGCAAGAATTTTAAGATTTTCTACCGAAGCGAAAAACCAATTTTGTTCTAATATAATGTCTTCCGGGGCCAGTTTTATAAAGCGAACATACAGTCGCTGATGCGTAAGCAGATGCTTATATACATGCGAAACTTCCAGTATTTCAGCGTTTTTTCCAAAACTATTCAAAAAAGCCGGCAATCTGGCCAATTCCTCAACTGGCAGCATGGCAGTGGTTTCTATCATTGGCAGGTCATACATATTTGCCCATATATCTTTTTCGCCGCGTTTATTTAGTAATATTTCATTTTTTTTAATAATTAATATATAGTTAAGATGCCTTTCTTTTGTTTTCAATTTGTTTAATTTTATAGGCAGCGTGGTAGTGGCGTTATGTTTAAAGGCATAACACCCTACCCGCACCGGGCATATACCGCATGCCGGATTTTTTGGTTTGCACAGCATTGCGCCAAATTCCATCATGGCCTGATTATGCAAGCCGGGGTGTTCGTGGTTCAATACTTCATCCGCCACCTGCTGAAAAACCTTTTTGCCTTTAGGTGTATTTATAGGCTCTCTGATGCCAAAGTATCGCGATAGTACCCTATAAACATTGCCGTCTACCACCGCACGTGCTTCATCCGCCGAAAATGACGATATCGCCGCCGCCGTATATTCGCCAATACCCTTCAGTTTTACCAGCTCGCTATATTGTTGCGGAAATATACCGTTATATTCGTCACGCACCAGCCTGGCCGTTTTAAGCATATTGCGACCGCGCGAGTAATAGCCCAGGCCTTGCCAAAGCTTTAATATCTCATCTTCTTCCGCAGCGGCAAAGCTGTTTACAGTGGGGTATTTTTCAATAAACCGGTAAAAATACGGCAGCCCCTGCTCAACGCGGGTTTGTTGCAGTATCACTTCCGATAGCCATATTACATAAGCATCTGTTGTATTGCGCCAGGGTAAGTCGCGCTTGTTAGCTTTATACCATTGTATCAATTCGTTAGCAAAATCCATTCAGACAAAAATAGGGTAGCAAGGATATTTTTGCTTCAGAAATGTAAGTTTTTTGCTGTAAACATCTGACAAACAAAAAAAAGCTGATAAATATTTCAAACTTTCACGATAAAAAGATACTTTTGCAACCCCAAAACAGTTAAGTAATTATATAATAAATAAAAGAAAATCAGATATGACTAAGGCAGAAATTATAACTGAAATCTCTACTAAAACTGGCATTGAAAAAGTAGACGTACAAGAAACTGTTGAAGCGTTTTTCAAAGTTGTGAAAAACTCAATGGTTGGCGGCGAAAATGTTTATGTTAGAGGTTTCGGAAGCTTTGTAGTAAAGAAAAGAGCAAAGAAGACAGCACGTAATATTTCAAAAAACACTGCCATCATTATTCCTGAACATTTTGTACCTAGCTTTAAACCAGCTAAAACTTTTGTTGAGAAAGTAAAAACAGGTAACAAAGCTTCTAAAGCAAGCAAATAATTAGTATGGGTAAAAAACAGATAGCCGTAATTGCAGCCGTTGTTGTTATAACAGGCTACCTGTATTTTTTGCCGGTTAAACCACTTGCATTAGCTAAAGCTGCCGATAGGGGAACCGGCAAAGTTGCAGGAGCAACTGAAAGACCAAACGCGAGCGTAAACGTAAACGTAACGGTTGGCATGGTTTCGGCAACAGCTAAAACGGTCATTCAAAAAGACCAGGCAACAAAGATAACCGGACTCGAAGCTCAACTAAAATCAGCTACCAATGATGATGACAGGCTTGCCTTGCAAAAACAGCTGGCAAGCCAATGGGATGCTGCCAGCCAACCGGCACCTGCCGCATTTTACTACAGGGATATAGCCCAAAAGCAAAATACGGCAGCCAACTGGATAGCAGCAGGTAATCATTTTAACGACGCCTATAAGCTTACGCAGGACACCACGGCACAGCCGTTCTTTGACGCGCAGGCGGTGGAGGCTTTCCAGAATGCCATGAAGTTGCAGCCTGAAAGCCTTGATGCCAAAACAGGCCTCGGTGTAGCCTATGTAAACGGTGGCGGAACACCAATGCAGGGTATAGCCCTACTGCTTGATGTGGTAAGGCAGGACCCTAAAAACTGGAACGCAAACTTTAATTTAGGTTTGTTCTCCATGAAATCAGGACAGTTTGAAAAAGCTGTTGAAAGGTTTAAAGTTGCCAGCGCCTCAAAGCCTGACGATGTTGAACCGGTATTTTACCTGGCTGAGAGTTACAAACAGCTGGGTTTAAAGAAAGAAGCGATAGACGCTTACCAAAAATGCAAACAATTAATGCCTGATCCAACCTTCGACCAGAAGATAGATCAGTATATTAAGGAATTAAGTAATTAAATAACATTTAAAACAGTAGAATTATGCCAAGCGGTAAAAAACGTAAAAGACATAAAATGGCCACTCACAAACGCAAAAAGCGTTTAAGAAAAAACCGTCATAAAAAGAAATAAGCTGCTTTTTATATTAAAGCCTGCCATTTTCATGAGCAGGTTTTAGCCATTGTTTTTTACCCTCTTATAATCTAAATCATAACGGCACAGCCGTTAAGAAACGGAGTAGCATTGATAAAAGAATTAATTATCGATTCAACCCCCAGCGGGGCTACTATTGCATTATTACAGGATAAACAACTCGTAGAGCTACATAAAGAGCAGATCAGTAACAACTATACTGTTGGTGACATTTACCTGGGCCGCATCAAAAAGATCATGCCCAGCTTAAATGCAGCTTTTGTAGATGTAGGCTACGAGAAAGATGCCTTTTTGCATTATCTCGACCTCGGGCCACAGGTACAAAGCCTGCTAAAACTCACCAAACAGGTGCGTACAGGCGGCTACCAATCGAAATTACTCGATAATTTCAAGCTCGAAGCAGATATTAACAAAGGTGGCAAGATATCGGAAGTTCTGACCAAGAACCAGCTGATACCTGTACAAATTGCCAAGGAGCCGATCTCTACTAAAGGGCCGCGCCTGAGCGCCGACTTATCAATAGCCGGACGCTATGTAGTGCTGGTGCCTTTTTCGGAGGTAATATCCATCTCCAAAAAGATAAAAAGCAATACCGAGCGTTCGCGCTTGCGCAAAGTGGTTGAAAGCATAAAGCCTAAACACTTCGGCGTTATCATTCGCACGGTATCTGAAGGCAAGGGCGTTGCCGAATTGCAGAAAGACCTGCTCGACCTCATTTCCAAATGGGAGTCGTTCATTACCCGTCTGCCGTCGGTTGAGCCATCCAAAAAAGTTTTGGGGGAGATAGGCCGTACATCAACCATCCTGCGCGACCTGCTGAACGCCGATTTTCAGAGCATTACCGTGAATGACAACAGCATGCACGAAGAGGTACGCTCGTATATACACGAGATATCGCCTGAACTGGAAAATATCGTTCGCCTACACAAGCACAAGGAGCCGGTTTTTGAACACTATGGCATCGAAAAGCAGATAAAGGGTGCTTTTGGCAAAACAGTGAACCTGGCCGGCGGCGCTTACCTGGTGATTGAACATACAGAGGCCCTGCACGTTATCGACGTAAACAGCGGTAACCGTACGGCAAGCAAGGAAAACCAGGAAGAAAACGCCTTTCAGGTGAACAAGGAAGCTGCCAAGGAGATTGCCCGCCAGCTGCGCCTGCGCGATATGGGCGGTATTGTGGTGATCGATTTCATCGATATGCACAAACCGCAGCACCGCAAGGACCTGTTTGATTATCTGCGTACTGAAATGTCGCACGACAGGGCCAAGCATACTATCCTGCCGCCAAGCAAGTTTGGTTTGGTGCAGATCACCCGCCAGCGTGTACGCCCCGAGATGAATATTGTTACCAACGAAGTTTGTCCGGCCTGCAACGGCACAGGTACCATAAGGCCCACCATTTTGCTGATTGATGACATTGAAAACAATTTCAATTACATCCTGAAGGAGCAAAACGAGAAAAATATTACGCTCTGCGTTCACCCGTATATTGAGGCTTACCTTAAAAAGGGTTTTATTACCCGCCAAATGAAATGGTTTGCCAAATACGGCCAGTGGATAAAGATAAAGAGTAACGTGAACTACCAGATAGCGGAGTTCCACTTCTTCTCCTCAAAAGACGAAGAAATAAAACTGTAATACGAGATTTAATGCAATAGTGAAAAGCGCAGTTACCGGGAGTGGTAGCTGCGCTTTTTTTGTTTAGGGGACTCCTATGTTTTAAGATTATATTTATGGAAACTGAAATGGTTTTACATCATATATACAAATGAAAAAAACCTTAATTGCATTATTGATAGTTTTTGTTACAACACATCTGTTTGCGCAAAAAAAAATTGCTGGTGTTTATAATTCGAAATACAAGGAATTCATCCCCTCAGATACAGGAACACTGGTAAAGGAGTTTAAAGAAGGACTTGCGCCTTTTATGATAAAGGGTGCCGGTCCGTTTGACTTGAAGAATGATCATGTTGGATTTATTGATACAACTGGGCGCATTATAATCAAACCAGTTTACAATAATGCAAGCAACTTTGATAATGGGCGTGCTTTGGTTGAATTTTGGAGGACAGATAATGTTGGCCGGGAATATCATTATGTTAAGCTTATTGATAAGAAAGGCCATGTAATTATTCATGGTAATAATACAGGGATAATAGAATGTGTAAATAAATTATATGTTCGCTTTTCTAATGCAAAAATGAGTATTGTTAATAAAGATGGTCATGTTATTGTACCTTCTGGAAAATATCGGTCTTACGCTACTCCACCACCTCAAGTTTATGAGGAAAGCACAGATGATGTTGGCCGTCCAGAATTTCGTTGGTATCAGCTATGGAATTACCCTTTAGTACAATTCAAAAATTATATTGGAGTAAAAGCTTTAAACAATAAATGGGCTGCTATTGATAGTACCGGGAAAGAAATATTCCCGGCGAAATTTGATGGCATGGGCATATTTGAAGGAGTCGTTGTGTCTATTAGAATTGGTAAAAAATTTGGTATAGCCGATACTGCTGGCAATATTGTGGTTCAGCCCGAATATGATTTATTAGAATTTACAAAAAACAATAACGCAATTGTAAAAGCTAACAATAGATATGGCCTCATTTCGCTGTCGGGGAAAGTGATTATACCACTTAAATACGAGTTTCCAGACCAGATAAAGAAGGAGGTCATTAAAGTTGAGAACCAATAGCACTTTTATTGTTTGACTGGCATCATATTAATAGAAACAAATATGCCCCTACTTCTAAGTATTTGTTTTGCTAAAAATATTAGGATTTTATCGTCCTAATCTGCACATTTGCACATCAATAAATCTGCACATCCAATCCATGGCCAAAACCAAAATAGCATATTTCTGCCAGAGCTGCGGCTTTGAATCGCCCAAGTGGCTGGGCAAATGCCCATCGTGCCAGCAATGGAATACCTTCGCCGAGGAGATCATTGAAAAAGCCAACAATTCCATACCCGATTGGAAAGCGCCATCCACTTCGCTGCAGCGCTCCAATAAACCGATGCCGGTTTCGGAGATCACTTTCAGAGAGGAGGACAGGATACTAACGCCCGATGCCGAATTTAACCGCGTATTGGGCGGCGGTATTGTTGCGGGATCGTTGGTTTTGATTGGCGGCGAGCCAGGTATTGGTAAATCCACACTGATGCTGCAGCTGGCCTTGAGTATGCCAAACCTTAAAGTTCTGTATATCTCCGGGGAGGAAAGCGACAGGCAGATTAAGATGAGAGCGGAACGCTTAGCCCCCCAGTCCCCTAAAGGGGGAGCATATAAGTCAGATATACAAACTCCCCCTTCAGGGGGCCGGGGGGCTTATATCCTCACCGAAACCTCTACTCAAAATATTTTTAAGCAGATAGAGTCGCTGGAACCTGATCTGGTGGTAGTGGATTCCATCCAAACCTTGTATTCTTCACATATCGAGTCTACACCCGGAAGCGTGTCGCAGGTGCGGGAATGTACAGCCGAACTCCTGCGCTTTGCAAAGGAAAGTTCCACCCCCGTATTCCTGATAGGCCATATAACGAAAGATGGGGCGATTGCAGGCCCGAAAATACTGGAGCACATGGTTGACACTGTTTTACAGTTCGAGGGCGACAGGCATCATGTTTACCGCATCCTGCGAGCCGTGAAAAATCGCTTCGGTTCGGCATCTGAACTGGGTATTTATGAAATGATGGGTGAGGGGCTGCGCGAAGTATCCAATCCGTCAGAAATACTACTGTCACAACGTGATGAAAACCTGAGCGGCATTACCATATCGGCCACCTTGGAAGGTATGCGGCCCATGCTCATCGAAACGCAGGCGCTGGTAAGCCCCTCGGCTTATGGCACACCACAACGTACTGCTACCGGCTTTGATACCCGGCGTATGAACATGCTGCTGGCCGTGCTGGAAAAACGCTGCGGTTTCCGTTTAGGAGCACAGGATGTTTTCCTGAACATTACCGGCGGTATCCGAGTGGAAGATCCGGCAATTGACCTGGGATTAGCCGCTGCTATTGTTTCTTCACACCAGGATATTCCTATTCCTTTTAAAACCTGCTTTGCAGGCGAGATAGGCCTTTCGGGCGAGATACGCGCTGTAAACCGCATAGAGCAGCGCATTGCCGAAGCGCAGAAACTGGGATTTGAGCAGATATTTATCTCCAAATACAACCTGCCTTCTGCCGGAAAAGACAAAAAACAGATCGACCTGTCGCGTTACAATATCCAGGTAAAAACCGCCGGGAATATTGAGGAAGTATTCGGCAGGTTGTTTGGGTAAATTCTGCAAATTTTAGGGAAGACCAAGAGATAATAATTATAATAAAAGCAAAAGGGTGCCATGCTTTTAGAATCAGCATGGCACCCTTTTTATGCCCTTTGTAAGGCAGGTAATTCTTAGAAATTGGTAATATTGGTTACGATCTTCCTGATCACGTTATTACCATAATCAGCAACGTAAACATTTCCCTGTTTGTCAACAGCTACGCTTTGCGGGTTATTAAATTGAGCTGATGCGCCTGCTCCGTCTTTATAGCCGGCAGTGTTTGCACTACCTGCCAATATATACACTACGTTGTTTGATGTAGTGAACTCAATTACACGGCCACTATTGTCAACAATATACAGGTTGTCTTTTGCGTCAACAGCAACGCTTACAGGTGTGCCGATAAGTGTTGTTTGTACAGAACCGCCAAGCAGCGTACTAACTCCCGATGAAGATATTTTCCGGATGCAGTAGTTTTTTGAATCGGCCACATAAACGTTGCCTTTTGAATCGACAGCCACACTATTCGGCGTGTTGAAAAGCGCCAAACTGTCTACTGAAGTATTGTATAAGCCTGGTCCAACGCCATAGTAACCGGCCAGTCGGGTTACCTTTCCAGCCGACGATATTTTACGGATAACATTATTAACGCGATCGGCCACATAAACGTTCTGGCTGGCATCAACACATAAGCCCTGCGGATCGTTAAATTGAGCTAATAATGGATTAGTTTCGTTGAGATAGCCATGGAAGCCGCTTCTTCCGGCATAAGTGCTTACTACACCGCCGGTAGTTATTTCGCGGATAACATTGTTACCTATATCTGCCACAAAAATATTGCCCTGTGCATCAATAGCCAGGCTTTGGGGCGCATAAAATTCCGCCGTTACCGCCGGGCCGTTGGTCAGTCCGGCGTTACCATCACCTGCGTACGTAGAAACATCGCCGGTTGGGGTTATTTTCCTGATCACGTTGTTGAAGCCGTCGGCCACATAAACATTGCCCGCTGCGTCGGCAACAACACCCTGTGGGTTATTAAATAATGCTGCTGCTCCATTACCATTTGAAAAACCGCCTGCAGTACTCCCTGCAAGTGTACTTACCGTTGTAACAATAGACGGTAAATTGGCGCTGGTAGTAAATTTCAGTACAGAACCATAAGCCGTACCCGCACTGTTCGTGGCATAAGCCCGTAAGTAATAGGTAGTGGATGGTGAAAGGCCTTTAAGATTACTTGTAAAGGTTTGAGTATTTGCCACATCTGATTTTAAAGTATCAACTGTGACTGTATTTGCAGTAGTAGGGGTTGAATTACTTGAGCTATAACATACACCCACTGTCTCAATATTGCCGCCGCCATTGGAGGTGATAATGCCGCCGCTTAATGCAGTGGTGGAGGCCAGGTTTACAATAAAGCTATTGGTTGTAATAACCGGTACGGTAACCGGTGATGTAATATCGCCGCCTTTAACACAACCACTTAAGATTGCTATTACCGAAAGGAAAGATAACGATGCAAAAACATTGCTTAACAGGGGCTTTCTTACTGACACGTATAAAGAATTATTACTTTTTAAAAATTTAATCATAAACCAATCCTACAAAAATACTACACAAGCCTTTTCCGGCAAAAGTAGCGCTAAGGTATTGTATTGTACCCATAAGTAAGTAATTTTTTAAATACTTTCACATTTTTTAACGTTTCGGCGCTTTCGGTTTCCATTTTGAAACCATGCCTTTGCTTTGTTGTTGTATTTTAACCAGATATACAAACTATGAAAGCGCTAACATTATTATTCGCCCTGTTATTTTCGGTAGCTGCCGGGGCGCAGCAAATGCCGCATGGCACTATTTACGGAACCAAGCCTAACAGTGCCGGAGCAATGGATGCATCAAAGGTAAAAGCATTTATGGGCAACAAGGTACGCATTACCGCTACCATAACGGGCAAGGTTGCAAAAGTGACCAAAACTAAAGGCGGCTGGTTTGAACTGCAAGGTGCAGACGGTAAAGTTATTGACGCTCATTTTAAAACTGCGGGCATAAACATTCCTGAAGGCCTCAGCGGGCATACAGTGATTGCTGAAGGCACCGTATCAAAACAATTTGACGCAAGCGACAGGCAGCCTATGTCTGGCCAAACACAAAAGGAAACGCCCAACGGCGGTCTCAGCTTTGAAGTGACGGGGTTGGAAGTGGAGAAATAGGACAAAAGGGGTTTCTGCACTGTAACTAACATAAACGTTGTCATTTCGAACCTGTATTACCCTGGATTGAGCGGTTAGGGCAGGTGAGAAATCTTCTGCGCCTTACATCCGCTTACGTGCCGCGTGCATAGTAATTTCTCCTCACAACAGCGTTTTGCCCTATGCGAGTTCGCCGATATGATATGTTTCTTATAAAACAAAATAGCGATGGGTTTCAAACCCATCGCTATGTATATCTTCAAGGCTTTCGCCTTTTACCTTTCAGCTTAAACCTTACTTACTCAGGTACATCGATTTTTCCTTATACAGGTTTCTAAAGTAAGGATCTTGTAAGTTTGGAATGAAGCGGATGGCTTCGCCGGTCGATTTCATTTCCGGGCCAAGCTCCTTGTTTACTTCAGGGAATTTATCGAATGAGAACACCGGTTCTTTTATCGCATAGCCCCAAAGCTTACGCTCGATGGTAAAGTCTTTCAGTTTATTTACGCCCATCATCACTTTTGCAGCAATGTTGATGTAAGGTACATCGTAAGCTTTGGCGATGAACGGTACGGTACGTGATGCACGCGGGTTAGCTTCGATTACATACACCTTATCGTTCTTTATCGCGAACTGGATGTTCAGCAAGCCGCGAACGTTCAGTGCTTTGGCGATCTTTTCAGTGTATTCTTCCATCTGGCTGATCACGCTGTCAGACAGGTCGAACGGCGGCAGTACTGCATACGAGTCGCCAGAGTGGATACCGGCGGGCTCTATGTGTTCCATCATACCAATGATGTGTACCTCGTCGCCATCACAAATCGAATCAGACTCGGCTTCAGCTGCACGGTCAAGGAAGTGGTCAATCAGAACGCGGTTGCCCGGCAGGTTGCGCAGCAGGCTTACTACTGCTTTTTCCAGGTCTTCATCGTTTATCACAATGCTCATGCCCTGTCCGCCTAACACATAGCTCGGACGAACCAGTACCGGATAACCCACACGGTGTGCCACTTCCAATGCTTCTTCAGCACTTTCGGCTACACCATACAGCGGGTATGGAATATCAAGATCTTTCAGCATGTCTGAGAAACGGCCGCGGTCTTCCGCGATATCCATATCATTAAAGCTGGTGCCGATGATGCGGATGCCGTGTTCGTGCATTTTCTGTGCCATCTTCAGCGCGGTTTGGCCACCCAGCTGAACGATTACGCCGTAAGGCTTTTCAAGATCGATGATCTCGCGCACATGCTCCCAGAATACCGGCTCGAAGTACAGCTTATCAGCCATGTTAAAGTCGGTTGATACCGTTTCAGGGTTACAGTTGATCATGATGGCTTCAAAACCAGCTTCTTTAGCAGCCAGTAAGCCGTGAACGCAGCTATAGTCGAACTCGATACCCTGGCCTATACGGTTAGGGCCTGAACCCAGTACGATGATCTTTTTCCTGTCTGATACTACCGATTCATTTTCACCTTCGTAAGTTGAGTAGTAGTACGGCGTTTGTGCAGCGAACTCTGCAGCGCAGGTATCCACCATTTTATATACGCGGCGTATACCCAGTGCTTTGCGGCGCTGGTAAACATCTTCTTCGGTTACATTGCCCAGTACATGTGCAATCTGCAGATCGGAGAAACCTTTTTGTTTCAGGGTGAATAGGAACTCTTCAGGCAGGTTATTCAGTGAATAACGGCGCAGTTCGGTCTCCAGGTTAACCAGGTCCTGTATCTGGTTCAGGAACCAGCGGTCGATCTTGGTGGCTTTACGAACGGATTCGATAGGCACGCCGAGGCTCAATGCGTCGTAAATGTGGAACAGCCTGTCCCAGCTTGGATGCTCCAGGCTGTGCATTATTTCTTCAAGGTTACGGTTCTGGCGACCATCGGCACCTAAACCGCCACGGCCAATCTCTAACGACTGGCAGGCTTTCTGCAAGGCTTCGGTAAAGCTGCGGCCTATGCCCATTACTTCACCTACTGATTTCATCTGCAGGCCAAGTTCGCGGTTAGCGCCTTTAAATTTATCGAAGTTCCAGCGCGGCACCTTTACAATCACGTAGTCCAGCGTAGGCTCAAAGTAAGCCGAGGTGGTTTTGGTGATCTGGTTTTCTATTTCGTCAAGGTTATAACCGATAGCCAGTTTTGCAGCGATTTTGGCGATAGGATAACCGGTTGCTTTTGATGCGAGTGCCGATGAACGCGATACACGCGGGTTGATCTCGATGGCAATGATATCCTCATTCTCCGGATTTACTGAGAATTGTACGTTACATCCCCCGGCGAAATTACCGATGGCACGCATCATCTTAATGGCCTGGTTACGCATTTCCTGGTAGCAACGGTCGCTCAGGGTCATGGCAGGTGCTACAGTGATCGAGTCGCCGGTATGGATACCCATCGGGTCGAAGTTCTCGATCGAGCAGATGATGATGACGTTGTCCGCCCGGTCGCGGACCACCTCGAGCTCGTACTCCTTCCAGCCGATGACCGACT
>JBQCIS010000218.1:0-17615 GCA_051953515.1 Mucilaginibacter sp. | reverse complement strand
GTATTACCGTCAGGCATTTGCAGCATTTTTACAATAAGGGCTACCGTACCTACACGGTGCAACTGATCGAACGTAGGATCTTCAATGCCCACATCCTGCTGCGAAACCACGCCAATCATCCTGTCGCCTTTATTAGCATCGCGGATGAGTTTGATGGATTTATCCCTTCCCACGGTGATTGGGATCACTACGCCAGGGAACAACACTGTGTTACGGAGCGGCAGGATAGGCAAAAAATCAGGAACAGACTCGTTGTTCATCTCGGCCTCGTCATCAGATGACATCAGCGGGAAAAACTCGGAATCTTCATTTATTATAGGTAAAGCACTTTTAAAGTCGAATGGATCGTAACTCATTAATATTAGCCTTTTTTTTATAAAACGCCATAATGTCACGCCTTAAAACAGATAAGTAAGGTGGAAAATGGTGTTTCTGGTACTGGAGTACTATAGTTCAACAGCTATGCCAATATACGTTATTTCGCTGAAAATATTGCGGCTGGCGCGCAATTGGTTGTCTTTATGTTAGTTATGAGCGCCTTGATGATTTGGCTGACATTTATAGAGAACAAAGCCGCAAATGAAAAAAAGTCAGGTTGAGGTTATTCTTTCGGACAGGCTAACCATATAAATTGCACAAATGACAACATAATACATAATAATATGTTGTAAAATCAGTTAATGTTATACATTTTTGTGTTATACTGAAGGCTGCGGATGAAGTTACCGGTTATTTTATCCTTGTTGATTATCTCCACTATTGAGACTACTTACGCCCAGAATGCTTATGTAAGGCTGGGACGGCAATCCTTTATGGATGGAGATTTCAAGGCAGCGATACAGCAGCTCGAAAAAGGCTGCATGAAAGATTCGTCTGACGTGGAAGCGCTGTGGATGCTTGGCTACTCTTATTACCACAGCGATAATTACAAAAAATCAATCATTGCATATTCCAAAGTCATTTCTGTAAGGCCTACTGATGCTTCGGCTTATTACTATAGGGCGAGGGCAAAATCATATATGGCAAGAGATAACCAGCTGACGCCTCCGGACAGGGAAAAATATATGCTGGGCGCGATATTCGATTTTACAAGGGCCATCGCGATCACTACTGATCCGTCAGACGTAAAACTTTACCAGAACCGCGGCATCGCCTACCAGGACTATGCCATGTTTAAACTACAGCAAACACCACATGTTTATGACAAGGCACGTTCCATCAGTTCGCTGAAAGCTTCGATAAATGATTTTGAAAAGGTGTTGAGCATTGATGGTTCCCGTTCAGATATAACCCAACTGCTGGATGTTTCAAAGGCAAAACTTGCCGATATTTCAACCCCTTCCCGTCATTGATTAAATAGTCCCTTAATGCGGTAACGGTTCGTTCCTAAAATGCGTACCGACTGCCTTTTCTCGATCATATAAAGCGAATCGGGGAAATAGGTAAGTTTTTCGAATGAGTCGTATAGCAGGTTTTTAGGCGTATGGTTAAGAATCACGATCCATTTTACTTTCCCATTTTCCCTTTTGATAAGAAGCCTGCGGGTTTTTAGATCGGTATCTTTTGCCATATAGATGGTAAGGCCGCTATCGCCCTGTACAGTATAACTGCTCGCCCAGGCGGGTTTGTTAATGTCGGAGCTTTTAAAGAGGCTTAACTCGGCGTTCCAGTCACGTATGGTAACCCTTTTGGTTTCGGGGGCGCCGCCGTTGTGCTCAACGGTTTTTAATACGGGTTTGTTAAGGGCTTGCAAGCGGGCTGCTTCTTTGCTGAAGTAGCCGGAGAGATCAAAGAAGCTGGCTTTTTTTATTTCGGGTTTGCAGGCTGCCAAACAAATGGTTAGCAGCCCGAAAACCGAAAGTATAGCTATTCTTTGTTTACACCAATACATTACCTGTCATTTCTGCGGGGATCTCCACGCCTAACATTTTCAGTACGGTAGGGGCAACATCGCCAAGCTTACCGTCTTTTACCTGTTTTACATCCTCATCTATAATAATACAAGGCACCAGGTTGGTGGTATGCGCTGTGTTTGGCGATCCATCGTCGTTGATCATGTAGTCAGCATTACCATGGTCGGCCAGGATAATGAATGAGTAGCCGTGTTTCAGGCCGGTTTCTACCACCGCCTTTGTGCAGGTATCAGCCGTTTCGGCAGCTTTAACTACTGCTTCAAACACTCCTGTATGGCCCACCATGTCGGTATTTGCAAAGTTGAGCGCCACAAAATCAGGCCATTCAGCTTCCAGTTCCGGAATGATGGTGTCTTTTATGCCTTCCGCACTCATTTCGGGCTGCAGATCGTAAGTGGCAACCTTTGGTGAGGGTATCAGCAGGCGTTTTTCATTGTTAAATTCCTTTTCACGTCCGCCTGAGAAGAAGAAGGTTACGTGCGGGTATTTCTCAGTCTCGGCAATGCGGATCTGTTTTTTGCCCGCGTCCTGCAATATCTCTCCCAGTGTTTTGGTCAGGTCTTCCTTTTTAAATACCACCTGTACACCTTTGAAGGTTTCGTCGTAGGTGGTCATGGTAATATAATGCAGGTTGAGCGGATGGATATTATATTCGGGGAAAGCTTTCTGTGTAAGCGCGATCGTGATCTCGCGGCCACGATCGGTACGGAAGTTAAAGCAGATCACCACGTCGCCGTCTTTAATAACAGCCAGTGGGTTGCCATTTCCGTCTGTTTTAATAATAGGTTTTACAAACTCGTCGGTCACACCGTCAGCGTACGATTGTTTTATCGCTTCAGGAATGCTGTTTGTTGGCGTGCCGAGGCCGTTTACCAACAGGTCGTAAGCCAGTTTTACGCGCTCCCAGCGGTTATCCCTGTCCATGGCGTAATAGCGGCCTATTGCAGAAGCGATTTTTACAGGCGAGCCTGCAATAAACTGTTCCATATCATTTATAAAGCCTAAACCCGATTTTGGATCGGTATCGCGGCCATCAAGGAACGCGTGTATATATACGTTTTGCAGATCGTAATTGCCTGCTGCATTGCAAAGCCCTTTTAAGTGTTTAATGTGCGAATGCACGCCGCCATCGCTCACCAGACCGATGAAATGCACATCGCGATTGTTGGCTTTGGCATATTCAAATGCTTCCTTAAGCACAGGGTTGCCCGGAAATTCGTTATCATCCACCGCTTTATGTATGCGGCCCAGTTCCTGGTAAACCACGCGGCCTGCGCCCAGGTTCATGTGGCCAACTTCAGAGTTGCCCATCTGCCCCTCGGGTAAACCAACAGCCATGCCTGATGCTTCGAGTTTTGAATTAGGGTAATTTGCAATTAATGAGTCAAAGAAAGGTGTCTTTGCGGCGATGATTGCGTTTGATGCGTCGTTACGGCCATAGCCCCAGCCGTCGAGAATGATGAGTGCTACTTTTTTCTGTTTTTCCACAATGCAAATATAAAGCCCACGTTTACAAATCAGGAATGTTTATTCCTTTGTTTTATCACAATTTTGCTATCTTAACTGTTTAGTAATACCCAATGAAGCAATTTTATTTTACATCATTCATCCTTTTATTGCTGATTTCTGCTGTAAAAGCCGATCAGATAGATAGTATTGCATGGCTGATCAAGCAGGGAAACTCGGAAAGATTGTCGCAATTACTGGCGCCAACTGTGGAGATCACCATGAATGATCAGGAGAATACTTACTCCAAAAGACAGGCAATTGAGGTGGTTGACCGATTTTTTAACGAGCACAAACCCGTTACATCGAAATTGTTACACAAGGTAAACTCTGGCAGTAAGTTTCTTTTCGGGGTGGTTATCTACACCAGCACCAATGGAACTTATCGTATAAGTTACACTATAGATATCGCTGAAAAGAGCACGCGTATTATAGAATTACGCATAGACGCTCAAAAAACTAAATAATTTTCCGATTGTTCGTACTTTTGAAGCCTCAAAACGACAATAATTTGGACAAGGAAATTATAGACCGATTCATAATCAATTCATTAAAGGAAGATGTTGGCGATGGCGATCACACCTCGCTGGCAACTATTCCGGCTGAAACTATTGGCAAAGCTAAACTTTTAGTAAAAGACGAGGGTATACTGGCCGGTGTAGAGCTGGCCGCGGAGATATTCCACGTAGTTGATGAGCGCATAAAAATGACCATCTTTTTAACCGATGGCGCAAAAGTAAAATATGGCGACATTGCTTTTGAAGTGGAAGGGAACGCGCAAAGTATATTAACTGCGGAACGCCTTGTGCTCAATTGCATGCAGCACATGAGCGGCATTGCTACCCGTACCCGCGAAATTACCGATCTGCTGAAGGGTACTAATACCAAGGTGCTGGATACCCGCAAAACCACGCCGGGTATGCGCTACCTCGAAAAATGGGCAGTGCGCATTGGTGGCGGTGTAAACCATCGTTTCGGGCTGTATGATATGATCCTGATTAAGGATAATCATGTGGATTATGCCGGCGGCATACGCGAGGCGATTGAGAGTACACAAAACTACCTGAAAGAAAAAAACAAAAAGCTGGCAATTGAGATAGAAGTACGAGACCTGGAAGAACTTGAAGAAGTAATGCAAACGGGCGGCGTAGACCGCATATTGCTGGATAACTTTAAGCCGGCCCAGCTTTGCGATGCACTGAACATGATAGAAGGACGGTTTATTACCGAGGCATCGGGCGGTATTACGGTAGAGAATATACGCCAATACGCCGAGTGTGGTGTTGATTATATTTCGGTGGGGGCGCTAACGCATTCTGTAAAAAGCCTTGATCTGAGCTTAAAGGCAGTTAAATAACAGTGGTTAGTGATTGGAGATCAGAGATTAGTGAAAATCTCTTGCTAATCTCCGGTCTCTAACCTCTAATCTCTCCAAAAATTATTAATATTGCGTTGAATGATCACAATCTATTCGATTGCAGCACTCATACTGGCCTACTTATGCGGATCGATCCCCACAGCTGTGTGGATCGGCTTGGCATTTTATGGTATTGATGTTCGTGAGTATGGCAGCGGTAATGCCGGAGCAACCAACACCTTCAGGGTATTGGGCAAAAAGGCAGGCATACCGGTTATGCTTATCGACATTTTAAAGGGTTGGACAGCTACCAATCTCGCCTATTTTATCGGTGTTTCCACAACCGGCGCGTATAATTCGCCGGAGTATATGAACTATGCGCTGGCATTAGGTATAGCCGCCGTAATGGGGCATCTGTTCCCCATATTCGCAGGCTTCCGTGGCGGAAAGGGTATTGCTACCCTGCTTGGCATGGTGCTGGCTATAAACCTGCCTGCGGCATTGCTCTGTTTGGGCGTATTTCTTGTTACGCTTTTCATCACCCGTTATGTATCGTTAGGCTCTATACTGGCAGGCTTTACTTACCCCATAGCCGTGGCGGTGATTTTTCCCATATCCCGGCCGGTGATTATTTACGGTATGTGTATGTGCCTGCTGATATTGGTAACCCACCAGAAGAACATTGAGCGTTTGCTGAAAGGCAAAGAATCGAAAGTGAATCTGTTCCGTAAAAAGCCGGTAAACGAGGCCTGAAAAAGTTTGTTAGTCAATATAATATGCCTAATCGCACTTTTCTAAAAGCGAAATGGATCAATTTGTTAATGTTGAATTACGAGGTTGATCCGGATATACTGAAGCCATATCTGCCGGCTTATACCGAGCTTGACCCGTGGCAGGGGAAAGCTTTGGTGAGCATGGTTGGTTTTTTGTTTAATGATACAAAGGTTTTAGGCGTTAAATGGCCTTTGCATGTCAATTTTGAAGAAGTTAACCTGCGGTTTTATGTACGGCATTTTGATGGTAAGGAGTGGAAACGAGGCGCGGTTTTCGTTAGTGAGATTGTACCGAAAAGGCTGATAGCGCTTATTGCCAATAATTTGTACCGTGAGCATTACAGCGCCATGCCAATGCGGCATTCAATAGCCCCCTCTGTTGAAAGTACAGATTACCTTTATGAATGGAAGCGAAAAGAGCAATGGAATAAATTGGGCGGTAAGGTAAGTAACCACTTTAAGCCAATGGAGCCGGGCAGCCCTGAAGAATTTATTTTTGAGCATTACTGGGGATATAACATCTGGAACGAAAAGGTTACAATGGAGTATCAGGTAGAGCATGTTTCGTGGGAGGTGGCGCAAGTTACCGAAACAATATTTGAAGCAGACATTGCCGGATTATATGGGGCAGCTTTTATGCCTTACCTGAGCAAAAAACCATATTCGGCATTTTTTGCAAAAGGGTCTGAAGTTGGTGTGCGGATGGGAGCTAAGTTAGCTGCTGCCCCAGCACCTCTAAAATAGCCTTCGCCTTTAGCAAACATTCCTCATATTCCTGTTCCGGATGGGCATGATAAGTGAGTGCGCTGCCCGTATGGAACGACAGGTATTTGCTGGCAGCATTATACAGTAAAGTGCGTATCACCACACTAAAATCAAAATCTCCATCCGGACTAAAATAGCCGAGTGCGCCCGAATAAACACCACGTTTACTGCGCTCATTGTGCTCCATCAATTGCATGGCGCTGATTTTGGGAGCGCCGGTCATGCTGCCCATCGGGAAGGTATTTCTGATAGCATCTGTTGCTGATAGGCCGTCCTGTATCTCACAGACCACTGTAGAGATCATCTGGTGCAGTTGATTGAAAGTGTAGATGCCAAATAATTCTTCTGTTTTTACGGTACCCTGTTTGGCCGAACGGGTGAGGTCATTCCGCACCAGGTCTACAATCATTACGTTTTCCTGCAGCTCTTTGGTGTGTTCGCTCAACTGGGTTTTGATGGCTTCATCTTCTGATAGGGTTTCGCCGCGCTTGGCTGTGCCTTTTATGGGCTGTGAGATGAGTTTATTACCCCGTTTTGCGAGAAAGCGTTCTGGCGAGGCTGAAAGGATATAATTATCCTTCCATTTACAATAACCTGCGAATGGGTTAGGGGAGATGCTATTCAGTTGCTGAAAGACGCTTAGCGGGTCGATCTCGGCATTTTCAGCATAAAACTCCTGGCAAAAGTTGGTTACATAAATATCACCGCGAATAATATGTTGCTTGATTCTTTCGGCTGCAATCAAATATTCATCCTTGCTAAATCTCGATTGCAGACGGACTGCAGATGATGGTTTAGGCTGATACTCCGGTTGGCTTTCAATGCTTTTTAGAATAGTTTCCGCATCATGCGACAAAATTTCGACTTGATTTCCTTTAAGAATTATCAAATGCTGCGGCACGAAAAAGTGAAGGTCGGGAAAGTGTAAATGGTCGGTATTGTCTGATGTAAGCTTTTCTAGTTCATTCTTCAGATCATAACCAAAGAAGCCGAATAACCAGCCGGGATTTGCCGCCCTAAATTTGTCCAGTTGTTTGAATGCATCGCCCGTTGTAGCGGTCAATTCGGCTTTACTGCCGGCCGCAATCAAAGCATCGTATTTGGAATATGCATCGGTAAAGTTGTTGGAATCGAGATAGCAAACCGCATCAAATCCGTTTGCCCATTGCAAGGCTTTTTGTTTGAATTGTTGCGGATTAATTGTTGTGAAGATCACCTTAAAAAAATAGAGACGCAAGTATATTGCGTCTCCAAAAATAGCTTATTCCTGAAAAATCAAAGATGCCTTATTGCATCTTCGGTAATTTAATACATTTCCAAAGTCTGAACCCTGTCAGGGCCAACAGAAAGGTATTTTACAGGTACATCCAGTTCTTGTTCCAGAAACTCGATGTATGATTTCAGTTTTTGCGGTATCTGCTCGGCATCGGTAAGGCCAGTCAGGTCTTCGTTCCAGCCGTCAATCTCTTTGTAGATAGGCTCTGGCTGCACGGCACAAATATCGTAAGGCATGTAATCTATCGTTTCGCCCTGGTATTTATAATGAGTGCAGGCATATATCTTGTCAAAACCGCTTAATACGTCGGCCTTGGTCATTACCAGTTGGGTAACGCCATTTAAAAGGATGGCATATTTCAATGCCGGAAGGTCGATCCAGCCGGTACGGCGCGGACGGCCTGTGGTAGCGCCAAATTCGTGGCCTATACGGCGTAGTTCTTCACCAGTTTCGTCATGCAGTTCGGTAGGGAACGGACCGCCGCCTACGCGGGTGCAATACGCTTTAAATATACCTATCACTTCGCCAATCTTGTTCGGGGCAATGCCTAAACCTGTGCAAGCGCCAGCGGTAGTGGTATTTGATGAGGTAACGAACGGATATGAACCGAAATCGATATCCAGCATGGTACCTTGTGCGCCTTCGGCCAGTACTCGTTTACCTTCTTTCAGGTAATTGTTTACCAAGTGCTCTGAATCCACCAGCTCAAATTTTGTGAGCATCTCTATTGCTTCAAAAAACGCAGCTTCGCGTTCTGAAAAATCAGGCACCTCACCATACAGCGATTGCAGCATAGATACGTGCTTGTCGGCCAGTTTACGGTAGCGTTCTTTAAAGTCAGGCAGGGTGGTATCACCTATGCGCAGGCCGTTACGGCCGGTTTTATCCATATAGGTTGGGCCGATACCTTTCAGTGTGGAACCGATCTTGCCTTCGCCCATTTTCTTTTCAGATGCTGCGTCGAGCAACTGATGGGTAGGCAGGATGAGGTGCGCTTTTTTAGCGATCACCAGGTTCTTTTTTGCCAGCAGGTCATGACCGGCATCTTTTAATTTCTCAATTTCTTTTTTGAGGATGATGGGGTCGATAACAACGCCGTTACCGATAAGGTTAAGCGTGTTGTCAAAAAATATACCCGAAGGGATGGTATTTAATACAAACTTTTTACCGTCGAACTCCAATGTGTGCCCGGCGTTTGGCCCGCCCTGGAAGCGTGCAATGAGGTCATATCCCTGGCTCAGTACATCTACAATTTTGCCTTTACCTTCATCGCCCCACTGGAGGCCCAACAATACGTCAACAGTCATTATATTTACGATTATTAAAGAAAGGAGGCAAATTTATATTTTTCTGTCACAATATCCTGCCTTTAATTTTGCACAATCTCCATAGAGGTTCAATGAATGGTGTTTTATGTCGAATTTAAGCAGTTCGCCCATCATACTTTGTATCTGCTGGATGCGCGGATCGCAAAATTCCACCACTTTTCCACAATTGATGCAGATGATATGGTCGTGCTGTTTATAGCCGTATGATTTTTCAAACTGCGCCATATTCTTGCCAAACTGGTGTTTGGTCACCAGGTCGCATGATACCAGCAGTTCGAGCGTATTATAAACCGTGGCGCGGCTAACGCGGTATTTTTTATTTTTCATGTGGATGTACAACGACTCCACATCAAAATGATCGGTACGTGAGTAGATCTCTTCGAGTATCGCGAACCGTTCGGGGGTTTTTCTCAGATTTTTATTCTCAAGGTAAGCCTCGAAAATTTTCTTAACCATTTCAATGGTTTGTGCTTGCGACATAATAAAATGCTTAACAAAGTGTAAAGTTAGCGAATAGTATCGACAATAAAGGCGCGGCCAAAAGATGCAAATTTATACGACGGGTTAGTTTTTGTTCAATACGCTCACCTTTTCGCTGGCCGAATCGAAACGTGTAACCGATGTAACACCCTTTATCAATTTAAGCTTTTTGATCAGGTTATCAAGGTGATGCGTATCGTTCACATAAACCATAATGGTGCCCTCGAATATACCGTTATCGCTGTCAACTGTAATGGAGCGGATATTCACTTTGAAATCGGTTGATATAACAGTTGTCAGCTGGTTAATTAATCCCACCTCATCAATACCTGTAATGCGCAACCCTGTAAGGAAAGCCAGTTCCTGCTGATTTGTCCAACGGGCTTTTACAATGCGATAGCCATAATTCGACATCAGTTTGGCGGCATTCGGGCAGTTGGTACGGTGTATCTTGATGCCATCGCTCACCGTAATAAAGCCAAAAACATCATCGCCGGGGATAGGGTTGCAACAGTTGGCCAGTTTGTAATCTATCCTCTGCATCTCCTCGCCGATCAGCAGGATATCACTGTCTTTCGCCTTAATGCTTTTAATGAGGTTCTGCACCTGTTCAACCTCGATCTTATCCTGCGGCTTATTCTCGATCATCCTTTCCGAAGCCTGGTATTCTTTCAGGTCCTTCATATCGATGGTGCCTTTGGCTACCTCGTAAAACAGGTCGAGGGTGGATGACAGCTTAAAGTAATAGCTTAGTTTATGGATATTCTCGGAGTTATAAGTGATCTTCAGTGATTTTAACTTACGCTCTAATATCTCCTTGCCGGTTTCTGCAACTTTGCGTTTTTCTTCTTTCAGCGCCGATTTTATCTTGGCCTTTGCTTTTGCGGTAACCACAATATTCAGCCAGTCTTCCTTGGGCGTTTGTTTGCTTGAGGTGATTATTTCCACCTGGTCGCCGTTTTGTAGTTTGTAGTTCAGCGGTACCAGTTTATGGTTCACTTTGGCACCGATACAGCTTGCGCCTACGTCGGTATGAATCTCAAAGGCAAAATCGAGCGCTGTGGCATTCAGCGGCAACTGGATCAAAGCGCCTTTCGGGGTGAAGATGAATATCTCGTCAGAGAACAGGTTCATCTTAAAATCGTCCAAAAAGTCCAGCGCGTTTGATTCAGGGTTCTTCAGCATTTCGCGTACTTTTTGCACCCATTGGTCAAGGCCGCTATCGGTTGATTGTTCTTTATATTTCCAATGTGCGGCGAAACCCTTTTCGGCTATCTCATTCATGCGTACGGTGCGTATCTGCACTTCAACCCATTGCCCGCGCGGCCCCATTACAGTAGTGTGCAGCGACTCATAACCATTTGCCTTTGGCGATGATATCCAGTCGCGCAAGCGGTCGGGATTAGGGCGGTAAAGATCGGTGACGATAGAATACGCTTTCCAGCAATCGGCTTTTTCGTTTTCTGGCGTACTGTCAAGAATAATACGGATGGCGAACAAGTCATAAACCTCCTCAAACGGGATAGACTTTTTCTTCATCTTGTTCCAGATGGAGTGGATGGATTTCGGCCTTCCGAAAACGTCGGCATGCAGGCCCTGGCTGGCTACTGCTTTTTTTACCGGTTCTATAAAATCACGTATAAATTTCTCACGCTCGGCCTTTTTCTCGTTCAGTTTATTTTTGATGAACGAGTAGGTTTCGCGCTCCATGTATTTCATGGAAAGATCTTCCAGTTCAGACTTTATGGCATACAAACCCAGGCGATGGGCAAGCGGCGCATACAAATAAACCGTCTCCGACGAGAGTTTGAGCTGCTTATCGCGCGGCATAAACTCCATGGTGCGCATGTTATGCAGGCGGTCGGCCAGTTTTATCAGGATCACCCTCACGTCGTCGGCAAGGGTGAGCAGCATCTTACGGAAATTTTCAGCCTGTAACGAGCTGTTGGTATCAAAAACGCCTGATATTTTGGTAAGCCCGTCAATAATCATGGCTACTTTTTTACCAAACTCACGTTCTATATCTTCCAGGGTAACATCGGTATCTTCAACCACGTCATGCAGCAGCGCACATACAATGGATGTGGTACCCAGGCCGATTTCTTCGGCGGCTATTTGTGCTACGGCAATAGGGTGGTATATGTATGGCTCGCCTGATTTGCGACGCATGGCGGCATGGCTTTCAAGCGCCATGTCAAAAGCCTTGCGTATCATGCGTTTGTCGCCTTTTTCAAGGGTTGAGCGGCATGATTTAAGCAGAGCACGGTATCGTTTCAGAATCTCGGCTTTTTCAGCTTCCAGGTCAATCACTAATTCTTTCATTTATAGCCTCTTGTATTAGGAAAATATAATATACTTGCAACAAAAAATTTAATTGACAGCCAATAGTAAAATACCCAAAAAAATTGCATTACTTTTGTTGTAAGGTAAAAATATGAAATTTATCGGTATTGTTTTCGTGTTTTGTTTAGCGTTTGGCGTAGCACATGCCCAGGAAACTGTGGTGGCTACTGCTGCATCGCAACAAATACCTAAGGCCAGTTCAATACATCTGGGCAAAAATGATACCGTTAAAACTTATGTTACCAATGATAACGGCCAACTTGAACCCTGGATCATTATTCCGGAAGTGCGGATTGTTGATGTACGCATTTTTAAAAGCGAGGCCGATAGGAAAGCCTATAACCAGCTGGTTTACAATGTACATAAGGTAATGCCTTATGCGCATTTTGCGGGCGAAAGGTACAGGCAATTACAGCGCGACCTTGCAGTAACTGCGGATAAGCACAAACAAAAAGCGCTGGTTAATGCTTGTAACGACCAGATAAAAGAATTATTTAAACGTGAAATTGAAAACCTGACAATTAGTCAGGGTGAGATATTAATAAAATTGATTGACCGCGAAACCGGTAATACCAGCTACCAGTTAGTTACTGAGCTAAAGGGTGGTTTAGATGCATTTATGCTGCAGTCGGTTGCGAGTATATTCGGTCATAATTTAAAAGAAACTTACGACCCGGAGCAAGACCGCGATATTGAACAGATACTGCAGCAGGCCGGTTTTGATCCAGCTAGTTACTAAGAATAATGAGCGATAAAAGTATTTACCAGTTTAACGTTAAAAAGTTAAATGGTGAAGAGGTTAGCTTATCTGAATACAAAGATAAAGTACTCCTGATAGTGAATACCGCATCTCAATGCGGTTTTACCCCACAATTAAAAGATCTTGGAGAGTTGAAATCGGAGTTTGCGGGCCAGGATTTTGAGATACTTGCGTTTCCGTCGAATGATTTTGGCGGCCAGGAACCACTTGATGGCGCTGCCATAGGCGTATTTTGCGAAAATCAAGGGGCTAATTACCCGATATTTGAAAAGATAAGGGTTCGGGGCCCGTATGCCGATCCGTTGTATAATTTCTTTGCTGATAAAAAGCAGAACGGCAGGTTTAGCTCTGTACCCCGCTGGAACTTCCATAAGTTTTTGATAGACCGTAACGGCATGGTGGTCGACTTTTTTTTCCCGTTCACTAAACCTAATACCTCAAAGGTGCGCAAAAAGATAGCGCGTTTGCTTTCACCCAAAAAATAACAAGAATCTTAAATGATAAAATTAGATATACTGGTTTTGCCCGTACATCCTGACGATGCCGAACTGGGTTGTGCAGGTGTGATACTGAAACATGTGGCCATGGGCAAAAAGGTAGGTGTAGCTGATATTACACGCGGCGAGCTGGGCACACGCGGCTCAGCAGAGATACGTGCCAAAGAAGCCGATGTGGCAGCAAAAATATTAGGCCTTACCGTGAGGGAAAATCTTGGATTGCCAGATGGCTTCTTCCAGAATACGCCTGAATACCAGATGAGGGTGATAGAAGTGATCAGAAAATATCGCCCTGAAATAGTGATTACGAATGCTTATCATGACCGCCACCCGGATCATGGCAGGGCAAGCGGCCTGGTAGAAGCATCGGCCTTTTTAGCGGGATTACGTAAAATAGAAACCAGCCTTGATGGAAAGCCGCAGGAAGCATGGCGGCCAAACATGGTATTGCACTTTATACAGGACCGCTACATTGAGCCTGATATTGTGATAGATGTAACCGAACATTGGGATAAAAAAGTAGAAAGCATTAAAGCATACGGTTCGCAATTTCACAACCCGGAATGGAAGGGAGAGCCGCAAACCTATATTTCGTCGCCTGATTTTATACGGATAATTGAGGGGCGTGCGATGGAATTTGGCAAAAGCATACAGGCAAAATATGCCGAAGGCTTTACCTCGCGGAAAATACTGGGTGTAGATAATCTGTTTGCCTTAAGATAGACTGCAGGCCGTTAAATGATTTTTTTTATGAATATGTTTTGGCGTTATTTAAACCGAAACATATTCATAGCGGTTATTGTCCTGGCTTCTTTCCCTTCTTAATTTATGCTCGTTGGCCAATTTTAGCAGGATACCGGATAATTCGGATGTTTTAAACTCTGAATCGAAATGGTCCTTGCAATAATTAGCGATAGACGATATGGAACGCGGGGTGTAGAAGAAATCGGTGCTGAGCAACTGGTTTAATACCTTGGTTGCGCCGGGTTTTTTACGGCCATGTGCAAAAACGGTTTCTATTTCATGGTCGTTTTTTCGGTGAGACTTCCTGCCGGCTGTTTCTGTAGCTTCGGTTTCTGCCCTGTCAGATTCTATGATCACGTCCAGGAGCTTTTCGATAATCTTTACCTGTACCGCCTCCGATTTAAAAGCATTAACAACCTCTGATATTTCTGTAAGTTGTTTTTTTAATTTTTCAATTTGTTTGCTCATAATAATGCAGAACGCTGATAGGTTGGTTACGTTTATTTTTCTGCAAATATGCCCAATAGTTAAGCCTCCGGCGGGGAGATAAGACTCGTAAATAACCGTAATTTTCTTATCAGCTAAATGTTAGCAAACGATTATAGCGCTTTTTTAAATAAAATGCGGTTTAGCACCATCAAAAACAGCTTTTTGTAGCAATATTATTACAAAGTTAAAGATCGCGCACTATGTTTTCGAGTACGTTAATGCCTTCGTCGATATGAGTTTTATCCATAATAAGCGCCGGGCGGAAGCGTATGGTTTTTGTACCGCATCCCAAAAACATCACATCTTGCTTCATCCCGAAATTGATAAATTCATCGCGCATGTTTTTATTGGGAAAATCAAAGGCGGTTAGCAATCCCCGGCCGCGCACATTACTAATCACACCATAATTACCTGCAACTTCGAGCAGGCGGTTTTGCAGGTATTCACCTACTTCGGCTGCGTTATTGCAAAGTTTATCCTCTTCAATAATCTCCATTATTTTTGATGAACGTACCATATCCACCAAACTGCCGCCCCAGGTAGAGTTGATACGCGAAGGCACACGGAAAACGTTGTTTTCTACTTCATCCACTTTGCGTCCGGCCAGGATACCGCATACCTGCATCTTTTTGCCAAATGCCAGTATATCGGGTCTTGCATTTTCGCCAAAATGCTCGTGGCACCAGAATTTGCCGGTAAGGCCAACACCGGTTTGCACCTCGTCATAAATCAGCATAGCTTCGTTCTCATCCGCCAGTTGCTTCAGTTGTTCCAGGAACTCTTTGCGCACATGATTGTCGCCGCCTTCAGATTGTATCGGCTCGATAATAATAGCGCAGATATCGTCTTTATTTACCTCAAACGCTTTTTTAATCTGCGAGATGGATAATTCTTCACGGCGAAGCAGATCTTCGTGGTTGGCGTCAGAATATGGAAATTTGATATAGGGCGTGGAAACGCGGGGCCAGTCGAACCTGGCAAACCACTTGGTTTTTACCGGCTGTGTATTGGTAAGGCTTAAGGTATAGCCCGAGCGGCCGTGAAAGGCATGCTCAAAATGAATCACCTTAAAGCCTCTCTCCTCAGTATAGCCTTTAGCGAAATTCTTCTGTACCTTCCAGTCCATCGCCACTTTTAAGGCGTTCTCAATGGCTAATGCGCCGCCTGAAATGAAGAAAGCATGCGGCAGGTATTCTGGTATACCTACGCGCTCAAAAGTGGCTACAAACTGCGCATATTGTTCGGTGTAGATATCTGAGTTTGACGGGTTGGTTAATGCCGCCATCATAAGGTTGCGTTTAAACTCCTCGTCGTTTACCATTTTGGGGTGATTGTATCCTAAAGGCACCGACGCAAAACAGGTAAAAAAGTCAAGCAGGGTACGTTTATGGCATGAATCGTAAATATAAACGCCCTGGCTTTTTTCCATATCAAAAGTAAGATCGAAGCCATCAGCCAGCACATGCTTTTGCAGGGTCGACTGAACATTTTCAGGTGAAACAATCAGGTTATACATAGTGTAATTGGTTTATTACAAATCTACTAAAAACCCCTCAAATGCAATAAAAAACGCACTTTTTGAACCAGTGGGGCAAAAACATACTTTAAATTAACTAAAGTTATTTTTTGAACCGAAAGTGCTTTTGGTCGGGTGGTGGTAATGTGCAGATGAATGGATTTGCAGATGTGCAGATGAGAAAATTCTGCGTGAAATTGTCATTTTTGGGAAGGTTGGCTTTTTCCCATCGTGCATTAACTTACGAAGTTTTCAAAACTTCGTAAGTTTTAATCTCCCCACTTTATCTTAATCTTAACTACGTCATTTCGATGAGCAAGGGCCGGGAATGTGCGCAGGAGCGAAGAGAAATCTTATGCGCCAGACATTAGGCGATTAACTATCGCTTTCAAAGGATTTCTCACCTGTTCTGACCGCTCAAGCCCTATGCCAACACAGGTTCGAAATGACATGGTTGGTTGAGTTAGCATAATCAAAATTTATCCTTCATCCCCAGCAGCCCCATCAATCCCCCGGTGTGTACAGCTAATACCCTATCTCCCCGCCTAAAATAACCCTTTTCGGCAAGGTCATAAATAGCGTAAAGCATTTTACCTGTGTAAACAGGTTCTATCAATATCCCCGTATCTGCTACGAATTGTTTAATGAAGGCGATCAGCTCCGGTGTGGTCTTTGCATAGCCGCCGAAATGGTAGTCGAGGTGCAGATTGTAATTGGCAGGCGTGGTTAGATACCGGTCTATCTCGGCCTTCATAAATTCACCGTTTTTAAATACCGCTATGGCATTGAATTGTGTTTTAAGCTGTTGTTGCTGTAAGCCGTTAACAATGCCTGCCGCTGTGGTGCCGGTACCGCAGGCGCAGAAGATATGATGGTAGCTGTCGGTTAGTTCATCTACCATTTCGGTGCAGCCCTGAGCGGCTTCGGGCGAAGCGCCGCCTTCGTCTATGAATAGTGCAGATGGATCATTACCAAAATATCTATCGAAAAGCGCCGGTTTATCGCGATAGCTTTCGCGGTCGGTAAATATCAAATGCATGCCATGCAGGCGGCACAGAAACAGCGTATCGTTTTCTACCTGTTCGCCCCGGACAATACCTGTGGAACGGAACCCGAATTTTGCCGTTGCCGCTGCTGTAGCCAGTAAGTGATTGGAGAAAGCGCCGCCAAAGGTTACCAGATGTGTTTTATTTTGGTTCGCAGCTTTTTTGAGCAGGTATTTTAGCTTGCGCCATTTATTGCCTGATATAAGTGGATGGATCAGGTCGTCGCGTTTAAGGTAAACCTCGATGCCTTTTTCATGGAACAAATGGCTTTTTATTTGATGAATTGGGCTGTAGATCTCGAGGTCGATGAGCATGGGATAAAATTAATCATAGCAATGGATTTAAAACCCATTGCTATAAAAATATCTTAGAAGCTGTCTAAAAATATAAATATACCGGTTTTAGCCCCACCCAAGCCCTCCCCGGAAGGGAGGGCTTAAAATATCCCTAAGCAAAAGTCTCCCTAACCGGGGGAGATTCAGAAGGGGGCTAATGCACTGTAATAATTATTGGCAATCGTTTTTAGACAGTTTCTTAGGTTATATTCCGAACCCAATCCCGGCGTTTACCGATTTATATTGCGCTATACTGCCTGAGGCATAAAACCGGAAGAAACCCAGCGTCAATTGAAAACCCAGGTCGGCACGAACGCCGCTAACTACATTTTCGCTGATAGATACCGGGTTAGTAAACGTAGTGTATGTACCGTTAAATAGGGTGCCGCCTGTGGTTACGGGGTAGTTGCCGATGGCAGCAACACCTGCGTGGGTGGTATTGTACCCTACCGCCAAAAACGGAGTAAAGGCCAGCAGTTTTTTGGAT
>JBQCIS010000217.1:0-7022 GCA_051953515.1 Mucilaginibacter sp. | reverse complement strand
CACGACATAGTGCGATAACGGCCTGCAGGTCGTCTATCTTTTTAGCCTGTACGCGTACCTGGTCATCCATAATTGAGGCCTGTACCTTCAGTCCGCTGTCCTTTATCTTTTTTACAATTTTTTTCGCGGCATCCTGCTCAATTCCTTCTTTTACCTTCACTTCTTTACGCAGCATATTGCCTGATGCCGCTTGCGGTACGCCTTCCATGTCAAGCGCTTTTGGATCAAGGTTTTGCTTTACCATGCGGCTGATGATAGAATCCTGGATGGCCTTCAGGCGCATGTCATTTTCGGTAACAATGGTAATTACGTTGGTCTTTTTATCCAGATCAACCGTGCTTTTCGAATCGTGGAAATCGTACCGGTTCAGTATCTCTTTTTTAGCGGTATTTATGGCGTTATCGAGCGTTTGCCCGTCTATCTTGCTTACAATATCAAATGATGGCATGATGCAGTGGTTTTAATCGTTAAAGAGAACAAAGATAAATTTTTTAGCCCATAGACCATTGTCCACGGCACGATAGCTAATTTTATGTAAACAATAATTCCACTATATTGATTTTACTATGTACTATGTCCACGGTTTATATACTGGTTTCATTGTTAATAATAGTAATCAGTTAATATTAACTTAACAAATAAATAAGCAGTTTTGTAAAATCCGCTGCAAGGCGTGTATTTATGGATACCAAAAACATACCACTAATTAACCGTGAAATAAGCTGGCTTTACTTTAACGACCGCGTTTTGCAGGAAGCTGGCGACCCAACAGTCCCTTTAATTGAGCGGGTTCGTTTTTTGGCTATTTTCTCATCCAACCTCGACGAGTTTTACCGTGTGCGTGTAGCTACTCTTAGTCGTTTGACCAATTTGAACGAAAAGGCTAAAGAGATTTTAGGCTATAATCCCAAAAAGGTGCTTAGCCAGATCAAAACCATTGTGGTAAAGCAGGAGCGTAAGTTCAATAACCTATACGAAAATATTATTGTAAAGCAACTGGCGGAAGAGAAAATATTCATCCTTAACGATAAGCAGCTGAATGTTACCCGGGGCGAGTTCGTAAAAAGCTATTTCCGCGAAAAACTGCTGGCTACGCTGGTGCCGATCATGCTTGATGAGGCCCTGCAAATGCCTGAGTTGCGCGACAGGGCCATTTACTTTTTCGTAAAGTTAACCCGCAATAAAAAAACACGTCTGGCGCTTATTGAGATACCGGATTCATTATCGCGTTTCCTTGTACTGCCCGAAACCAATAACCTGAAGTTCATCATTCTGCTGGATGATATTATACGTTATAGCCTGGAAGATATCTTCTTCATTTTTGATCATGACAGCATAGAGGCTTACTCCATACAGCTTACGCGCGATGCCGAGCTGGACCTGGATAAGGAAGTGAGTGAGAAATTTATAGACGCGGTAGCAAAAAGCCTTACCAAACGTAAAAAAGGTAAGCCGATGCGTTTGCTGTATGATGCCGAGATGCCGCAGGAAATGTTGAAATACCTGGTAAATAAGATGGGGCTGCATGGAGAAAGCCTTATACCAGGTAACCGATACCATAACTTCAAAAACTTTATATCATTCCCGAATGTTGGCCGGCCAGAACTGGAAAATGTACGATACCCTGCATTGCCGGTTGACGGACTTTCATTTGGCCGCAGTTTACTGAGTTTAATCGCAAAAAAAGATTACCTGATCAGTACGCCATATCAGTCTTATGACTACGTGATACACCTGTTACGTGAAGCAGCCATCGACCCGAAAGTTATGGAAATCAGCATAGCTGTGTACCGTTTGGCTGAAAATTCAAGAATAATGCACGCGCTGATCAATGCAGCCAAGAATGGCAAAAAGATAAACTGCCTTGTTGAGCTTCGCGCGCGTTTTGACGAACAGAACAACATTACCTGGAGCCGCAGGCTGGAAGAAGAGGGGGTTAATGTATTATACGGCATAGAAGGCTACAAGGTGCATTCCAAAATATGTCTTATCAAACGCCGGGAAAAAGAAAAATCTGCCTATTATGCTATTTTTTCAACCGGGAACTTTAATGAGAAAACAGCAGCATTATATGCCGACCATACCTTGTTTACTGCTGATAAACGCCTTACCGGCGACCTGGTAAAGGTGTTTAAAGCATTGGTAAAAGGACAGCTTGCTAAAGGTATTGAACATCTCATCGTTTCACCAATAGATAGCCGCCCGACTATTTATAAGCTGATAGATAACGAGATCAAAAATGCCAAAGCCGGCAAGCAGGCATATATGATATTGAAAATGAACAGCCTTGCCGATGAACAAATAGTAGCCAAATTGTATGAGGCTAACAATGCAGGTGTGCGTATTCAATTAATTGTTCGTGGTATGTGCTGCTTGATACCGGGTGTTAAGGGATACAGCGAGAATATTACAGCTATCAGTATTGTAGATAAATACCTGGAGCATGCCCATGTACATGTGTATTGCAATGGTGGCAATGAACTGATATATCTTACTTCTGCTGATTTTATGACGCGTAATATTGATAACCGTGTTGAGGTGGGCTACCCGATATATGATGAACACTTGAAAAAGGAGATAAGAGATATTATTAATATTCAACTGGAAGATAACACCAAAGCGCGTGAATTAAATATCCAAAACAACAACAAATACCATAAAACGCACGCTGACAGTCTTGTTCGTGCGCAAATAGATATATACAATTACCTAAAGAATAAGCCCTGATCACATTGAGATACGCTGCTATTGACATTGGTTCGAACGCCGTAAGGCTTCTCATTGCGGATATTATTGAGAATAATGCATCCGTTTCATTTAAAAAAAATACACTCATCCGCGTTCCTTTACGCCTGGGAGATGATGCATTTTTAAATCAGCACATTTCTGACAAGAAAAGCGAATACCTGATAAAATCCATGGTCGCTTTCCGCAACCTGATGGATGTTTATAAGGTGCAGGATTATATGGCTTTTGCAACTTCGGCTATGCGTGAGGCCAAAAACGGCGGTGAAGTAGTAGCTAAAGTAAAAGAAGAAGCAAATATTGATATTGAAATAGTTCAGGGACAAAAGGAAGCCAGGATCATTTATTCAAGCCATATTGAGCAACTGATAGATAAGACGAAAAACTATTTATATATTGATGTTGGCGGAGGCAGTACCGAGTTGTCGCTCTTTTCAGACGGCGACCTGCTGGCATCCCGATCATTTAACATCGGCACCATACGCATGCTTGACAACCAGGATAAGGACGAAACCTGGAATGAAATGCGTGAGTTTATCCGTGAGCATACACGTGCGTTTAAAGGTATTTCGGGTATTGGTACCGGTGGTAATATTAACAAGTTGTATCGCCTGTCTGAAGAAAAGGGAGGTGCGCCGCTGGGCTTTAACAAACTAAAATCGCTGTATAATTACCTCAATTCATTTTCGCTGAAAGACCGCATTAATGTACTTGGCCTTAACCAGGACAGGGCAGACGTGATCATCCCCGCATGCGAGATCTATATTACCGTAATGAAATGGGCCAACATCAAAAATATCTATGTTCCGAGCGTTGGAATGGTTGACGGGATCATCCAAACACTCATTGAAAAGAACTTTGAGAAGGCAGGTTAATTTTTTTTCAATTTATTATTAAAAAATTACGAAACTGTTATTATATTTGTATTGCCCATTTGGGCATGTTTTTCATAGGTAGATGTAGGGTCGAGTAGTGATATTCGACCCTTTTTTGTGCCTGTAACTTTTTTCGGTAGGTTTGTTGATGAAAAATATGTCGAAAAAGAAGATAGTAGTAGCCATTACCGGAGCCAGTGGGGCCATATATGCCAGGCTTTTCCTTGAAAAATTGCAGCAACTGAAAGATCAGATCGCCGAAGTTGGAATAGTTATGTCTGATAATGCCAAACAGGTCTGGCAATTTGAACTCGGCAACCAGGATTACGATAGCATTCCCTACCGCTTTTATAGCAAATACGATTTTATGGCGCCTTTTGCGTCAGGCTCGGCAAAGTTTGATACAATGGTCATCATCCCATGTTCAATGGGCACATTAGGACGCATAGCCACCGGAGTATCTGACGACCTGGTAACACGCGCCGCCGATGTGGTATTAAAAGAACGCCGCAAACTAATACTGGTAACCCGTGATATGCCACTCAATCTCATTCATATCCGCAATATGGAAACTGTGACGCAAGCAGGCGGGATTATCTGTCCGGCAAGTCCATCCTTCTATAGCAAACCGCAAAGTATTGAAGACGTAGCCATGACGGTAGTTAGCCGGGTGATTGATTTGGTCGGTTTGGAAAATGAAAGTTTTCGCTGGAGTGAATAATTTAATAAAATAGCTGGTTAATAGGTTTATACCGAAGTGTGACAGCGTTATCAGTAATAAAACTTAAAATTCGTATCTTTGCCGCTTGTAATGAACAGGAAGGTAGCATTTTATACATTGGGTTGTAAGCTGAATTATTCAGAGACTTCATCCATAGGGCGGCTGTTTAATAACGCAGGGTTTGATACGGTTGATTTTACAGAGAAACCGGATGTTTTTGTGATAAACACCTGTTCGGTAACCGAAAATGCCGATAAAAAGTGCAAAAAGGTTGTAAAGGAAGCACTTAAAATATCTCCCGAAGCATACATAACCATTGTAGGCTGCTATGCACAACTAAAACCAAAAGAAATAGCCGAAATACCCGGGGTTGATATGGTTTTGGGTGCTGCGGAAAAATTTCAGATAGTTGATTACATTACCGATCTCACTAAAAATCCTAAAGCGCTGGTTTATAACCAACCGGTGAGTGAAGCTAATCAGTTTGTTTCCGCATGGTCTATCGGCGACCGTACCCGTACCTTTTTGAAGGTTCAGGATGGCTGCGATTATTCATGCTCATTTTGTACCATACCGCTTGCCCGTGGCGCCAGCAGGAGCGATACCATTGAGAATGCCGTTAAACAGGCGGAGGAAATTGCCGCTTCAGGCGTAAAGGAAATTGTGCTGACAGGCGTAAACCTGGGCGATTTCGGTATCCGTAATGGAGAACGCGAAGATAAGTTTGTCGATTTGGTTAAGGCATTGGATAAAGTAGAAGGGATTGAACGTATCCGTATCTCGTCTATCGAACCTAACCTGCTTACGGACGAGATCATTGAGTTTGTGGCGACTTCTAAGCGTTTTGTGCCACATTTTCATATTCCATTGCAATCCGGTTCAAATAAAATACTCGGCCTGATGCGCCGCAGGTATAAAAGGGAATTATATGCCGATCGTGTAGCGAAGATAAAATCGCTGATGCCGGATTGCTGTATCGGGGTGGATGTAATAGTAGGCTTCCCCGGCGAAACACGGGAGGATTTTATTGATACCTATAATTTTTTGAACGAGCTTAATATTTCATATCTGCACGTATTTACTTACTCTGAAAGAGAAAATACGCTTGCGGCTGAAATGAGTGGTTCAGTTCCCGGTTCTACCCGTGCCGATCGCAGCAAGATGTTGCACATTTTATCGGACAAAAAACGTCGGGCCTTTTATGAAACTCAATTGGGGCGATCTGCCGAAGTTTTGTTCGAAGGCGATATAAAAGATGGTTTTATGCACGGCTTTACCCGCAACTATGTAAAAGTGAAGACTAAATTCGACCCAGTACTGGTAAATGAATTAAAATCAGTTTATTTAACCAATATTTCACATGATGGTGATGTTGAAATAACAGAATCAGAAGAAATTTTAGTACATTAAACTGCTATATTCGCAGCAAAAAATAAACATGTTTCCAACCCTTAGTTCAATTCTTCACTATCTTTTCGGGATAAATATTCAATTGCCCATACAAACTTTTGGGTTATGGGTGGCAATTGCTTTTATAGCTGCTTACTGGGCATTTGTACAGGAATTTAAACGAAAAGAAAAGCTTGGCTATATTCATTCTTTTGAAAAAGAGATAACAGTTGGCAAGCGTATTACAGCTACCGATCTTTTCCTGAACGCTTTATTTGGGTTTATAATAGGTTTTAAGGTTATATATATAATTTTCAATTGGTCTGAACTGAATGCAGATCCGCAGGCTGTATTGCTCTCAGGTAAAGGCAACTGGCTGGGTGGTATAATCGGCGCGGTTGCTATAGCTTACTGGGCTTATTATGAAAATAAGAAAACGGTACTACCGGAGCCTAAAAAGCAAAAGGTAAAAGTACATCCGGCCGATCTGATGGGACAAATATTGCTTTGGGCGGCAATTTGCGGTTTCGCCGGCGCTAAAGTTTTCAACGCATTGGAGAACTGGGGTGATTTTTTAAAAGACCCCGTTGGAATGCTCATAGGCTTTAGTGGGTTAACCTTTTATGGTGGTTTAATATGCGGCGGTGCAGTGGTATTATACATTGCTTATAAACACGGCATAAAACCGCTTACCATGCTGGATATTGGCGGTCCGGGCATGATGCTGGCTTATGGTATTGGTCGTATAGGTTGCGAGATGAGTGGCGATGGCGACTGGGGAAAGCCGAACTTATCTTCAATGCCTCATTGGTTAAGCTGGGCTCCTGAATGGGCTTGGCGGTTCAATTTTCCGCATAATGTGAACGATGAAGGTAACCTGATTCCCGGATGTGTCGGCAAATTCTGCCATGTGTTGCCTCAGCCGGTTTGGCCTACTTCATTGTATGAGGCAATTACCTGCATTTTGTTGTTCTTGTTTTTATGGAGCATCCGCGATAAAATAAAAGCACCAGGTGTTATGTTTGGCGTATACTTGATCCTGAATGCTATTGAACGCTTTTTGATTGAATTTATTCGTGTAAATACCCGTTATCATATTGGTAACATATCTTTTCCGCAGGCACAGCTGATCGCGATTTTACTTTTTGTACTTGGCGTAGTCTTAATAGTGCATGGTTTAAGAAATAAAAGTAAACCAGCAAAAACGCATGCCTGATAAATTATTACAAAAGATACTTAAAAACGAAGTTGCAAGATTTGTACTATCAGCCGGAGCCGGATTTTTGGTTGAT
>JBQCIS010000216.1:0-3994 GCA_051953515.1 Mucilaginibacter sp. | reverse complement strand
TGTGCGCGTACCTTATGCCGATATAAGTCCGCGTATTATAACTGAAGACCTTACAGATGAGCAGGTGCTTTTTCTTACAGATATATTTCCCACTGGTTGGTCGGCTATTGATTGGGCGCAATTAAAGGGCGGTGAAGTAGTGGCCATTTTCGGTTCAGGTCCCGTTGGGTTGATGGCGCAAAAAGCGGCCTGGATTAACGGTGCAAGCCGGGTGATTGCTATAGATCCGTTAAATTACCGGTTAGAAAAAGCCCGGGCAGTAAATAAAGTGGATACACTTAACCCGCATGAGGTGGATGTGGTAGACGCCATTCGTTCCATGACCGGCGGACGAGGCGCTGACGTTTGTGTAGATGCGGTAGGCTTTGAGGCCGAACGAAGCTTTTTTGAAAAGGTAAAAGCAACAATAAGCTTTGAAAAAGGTACTGATAAAGTGATGGAAACCTGTTTTAAAGCTGTACGCCGCGGTGGTACGGTTAGCATTATGGGCGTTTACGGTTCGCCGTATAATCTTTTTCCCGTATACCGCATGTTTGATAAGGGGTTGACCATTAGGCAGGGGCAGGCTCCGGTGCTGAATTATATTGACCAACTGCTTCACCTGGTTTCAAGCGGCAAAGTGGTGCTGAATGATATCATTACCCATACGCTGCCATTAACCCAGGCATCCCATGGTTACGATATTTTCGAAAAGAAAGAGGAAGATTGTGTAAAAGTAGTATTAAAGCCCTGGGAATGAATATAGTTGTATAGTAGTAAAGTATACTTTATAAAATCATACATTATGAGCTGGCGCGCAACGCTTTCTTTAGCTAATTTAGGCCGGAAGGTCTACCGCAAAAGTAAGAATGACATTGTGATAACGTCGAACGATTTGGACGAAGCATGCCGGATAACCGATATCTACATTCAAAATGACTGGAAGACGCGGACGAGGTGCAAAGCGTCGTAGCGAATTTCTCAATAATTGCTGCGAAGATAATATTCGAAAAATGGAGTAATTTCCAGCAAAACTTGTACTTAAACTGCTATATTTGCGGCGATTGTTCCCGTAGTTCAACGGATAGAATGGCTGATTCCGGTTCAGCTGATATGAGTTCGAATCTCGTCGGGAACACCATAACTTTAAGCCATCAACAGATGGCTTTTTTTCTTTGCATGGTATATATTATTGTCAGGCGCGGCATTTATTGTTTCCCATATTGCTCTGTAGTTGCTGTTAGCGGCTAAATAATATTTGCCGGTGGCCCAAAAAGTTAATAACCCACTTCTCACTTTCCGGATGATTGTATGGTAACAGCGTTTTTATCTACAGGCTTATCTAACTCAATAGGATTGGATATTTCTGTAATATTCGTGTTTTTTACCACAATTCCCTTTGTGCGTTCTCCGCCGGCGGCTATAAAGGTTGAAGTGCCCTTGTTAAATACTATATGGTCGAAAATAATATCAGTCGCATTGTTCAACGTAGCCCAAACAGGCGATGGCGACAACAGGCTTACATTTTTTAAATAAATACCGGCGGCGTCAACCGCGCTGAAAGCTTTACCTGCCGATATAACCATGTCTGAAAAATAGATGTGATTTACAGGCATTTCGGGCAGGCCGGTAATGGCAATAGCGGCCTTTGCATTGTTGCAATAGATATTACTGATATGAAAATCCTGGAAACGCGGCGTTTTGTTAGTTACGGCCACCGGGGCGGTGTTTTTAGGTTTTGAATCACCCTCATAATAGGTGTCAAATAATATAGCTTCATTCAGTATGTCGTGCATGTAAATATGGTCAGCATATACATCATGCACAAGCCCGCCGCGGCCCCTGGCGCTTTTTATCCTTATGCCTACATCGGTATTAACAAAGTTGCAATTGGTAACATATATATTTTGCATGCCGCCATCGGTATTACTGCCAATTACAAAACCGCCATGTGCATGGTATACAATACAATCGGCAACAACTATATTTCTTAACGCGGCAACACCATCGTCCTGCCCACCGCTTGATTTCATGCAAATACCATCATCACCCGCATTTACGGTGCAGCGATAAACAACTGCATTTACGCATGAAGACAGGTCGATACCATCGCCATTCTGGGCATAATATTCATTATTAATGGTTACATTCCGTATAATCATGTTAGTACAATTGCGCGGATTTAGCGCAAACTGTGGCGAGTTTTTAAAGGTTGGTCCGTCAATAAGCACATTAGTGCTGTTTTGCACCGATACCATGGTAGGGCGGCTCCTTTCATCTGTCGGCATATACATACTGCCGTCGGCACTAACCGTTCCGCCTTTTTTTATCTGTTCGTCCCAAAGGGTGGGCGCGGCTTTGCTCTTTTTTAGTGGTCGCCAGGTGTCTCCGCCGCCATCATAAATACCCTCGCCTGTAATGCCCACATTATTCAGCCTGTTGCCCGAAAGCAGCATCCTCGTCTTGCCGCCGGCACCGGCATATTGCGAATGATCAGTGGTGAAAATAATAAGTGCTCCCCGGCTGGCATGCAAATTTACATTGCTTTGCAGTACAATAGGGCCGGTAAGCCATAAGCCGGGCGGTATTAGCACTATACCGCCGCCTGCTAAACTGCACTCGTTTATGGCTTTCTCAAATGCGGCAGTATTTAGTGTTTGGCCATCGGCAACCGCGCCATAGTCTGTTATAACAAACACACGGTCGTCGTGAAAATGCGGTTCGGTTATGGCCGGCATTTTAAAAGGGGCATGTTGAAGGTAAAAATCAACTTTGTTTTCATCCTTGCCCTGGGCCAATGCCTTGTGCGACGCGGATAATGAAAAAATGCCTGTTAATGCAATGGTAATTAGGCTAATTTTCATAAAGTAGGATATAATTACAGTAAACCTAAAATTAAAATCACCTTTTTTTTATGCACCTGGCCAAAATTTTTACTCGAACGATTGCGTAACAGGTTGTGATCAACTTCCTCACTTCAGGCAGCTTTAAGCGCCGTAAACTGAAACCGAAATTTTATTTTTTTGAGCGGCGGTTGGTGCCTGACATGCCATTTATACGGACGCGTTTATTGATAGCTTATACCGAGACGGTTTTAGCAAGCCGGTAAGTTCAATAATCAGCAACATAACTTGTTGATCGAGAATTCGGCGAATGTAAGCTCATTCATCACATCATAGCCCAATATCAGATCGGAGAACAGTTGCTTATAATAACCGATGCCATCCAATAGCTGACTTTTGAATTTTTGTAGATAACGTTTATTTTTTTCTTCCTGGTTACCTGTCAGGTTTTCAAAAAGTTTATGAAGATAATCGACATACAACTTCAGTTCATTTATAAAAAGATTAGGCCTTTTTGTATGTTGTAACAGATCATTTCTTCCGTAGATATGCCCGATCATTTCGTCAAGTGTGAGAATTTTGGAAAAATAAGCCAAATTGGGGCCGGGGCATATAGCTACTGCGCTATTTTCGTGCGGATTAAGCATGTCATTTTTAATGTAAGCGGAGCTGCATAGGCCATCGCACAGGCAAATTTTTTCGGTAACCGCTTGTACCTGCTGCTCAAGCTGCTCCTGCGTTAAAGCGGAAGCCTTTAGCTGCTTTATCTTTAATGCCTGGTATTTACGCGATGCCGTACAGATTGGTTCAGTGGTAAATTCGGTATTGCTGATCAGCAGTTTTTTGGTACATGGACTGCCCGGCCTGCCTGCTGCGATCCGTTCTAAACGCTGACGCTCAATACTGCTATTGCGGAAATTATTGAATGGTACGCCCATTGGTGAGGCATTGCTAATATAATAGTCGTTAGGATGTGCTTTAGCCAGGTGCTGGAGTGTTGTGCTATCTACATTGGTTGCTTCAGGCACCAGTAAAAAAGGGCTTCCCCACCCAGTGGCATTCAGGTCATAGTAATTACGTAAAAAAGCATGTTCCTTGGCAGTGCCTATGCCACCCTGAGCGCTGATACTCTGGGTTGGTACATTCTCAATAAAAATTGCCCGGCTTGTTAG
>JBQCIS010000215.1:0-7479 GCA_051953515.1 Mucilaginibacter sp. | reverse complement strand
AGGTGAGCGGTTCATTACCATGTTCCTGGCTAAATACAACGAGAAAACGCGCATGCTCAACTATATCAATGCAGGACATAACCCCGCATTGCTTTACTCGCAAGGCCAAACCGTACATCTGAAACTGGGCACCACCATGATCGGCGTTTTTGAAGACCTGCCATTTTTAAATGAGGGTGAGGTGGATATTGATCCCGGTAGCCTGGTGGTTAACTATACCGATGGTTTGCTTGATTATGATTCGACCGGCCCCAAAAACTGGACTGAAGAGAAACTGTATAAATTTGTGATGGATAATGGCGAACTCTCACCGGATACTTTCAACCAAAAAATGCTTGACCACGTAAACGGCATTATGAGAGGCAAAGCCATTGACGACATTACGTTGCTTACGCTGCGCATATTCTAAACTACACCGCCCGGATTGCTGCATATTACAATTATACCTATTTTTGCCGCATGCAACTACAGCTTAGCAGCCCCGTTGATCTGAGCGCCGCTGCCAAAAAAATTCTTGATTTTGCGGGCGATGAAAAAGTGTTTCTTTTTTACGGACAAATGGGTGCAGGGAAAACCACGCTTGTAAGCGCCTTGTGCCGCGAGTTGGGCGTTACTGAAAATACCTCGAGCCCTACATTTGCCATTGTAAATGAATATCGCTCGCCCAAAAACAATATTTTTCATTTTGATTTTTACAGGCTGAAAAACCAAACCGAAGCCTTAGACATTGGCTTTGAAGAATATCTCGACTCGGGTAAATATTGTTTTATAGAATGGCCCGAAAAAATACCCGATCTGTTGCCAGAACACCACCTGCGTATCAGTATAACAGTAACGGGCGAGCAAACGCGTGATATTACTATTGATAGGATTTAGTTTCTGTCTGAAATTAATTTTCGCTTGTAGCCTCAACCCCGTATCGTATTGCTGCTTCAAGCACATCAATGTTTATATTTTTCAGATTATTGAAACGAATACAATATCCGGTAACGCTGGCCTTGCCCAGGTGTTTTCCATACGTTTGGGCCAGGTATGCTTTATCCTTAATGCCAAGAATGTAAACCGAGATCCCGGTTTTGTTCGCACTTAAACCAATTTGAAAAAACTCCCGGGTTTTTCCGTCAGCATATTTTATAGTGTACGCCCCATATCCGATGGTAGGATTGCTAACCGTTTTATTGTCAATGTTTTTGCCATCATCGAACCATAATTTACATCCGGGCAATATTTGAAGTATAAGTAAATGCAACTGTTGCATATCGCTTTGTTTTGGTTCGGGCTGGCCGGCAATATAGTTGCTGATTTTTTCTTGTACGCTCATGTGAATACAGAATTATAAGTTACATACTTTGCTTTTTCAAATATCGTTTTATTTTTAACCGTGCACTGATATCAAACTTAGGCACTATACCATTTAATTTAAAGTTCATCCGGGAAATTTTTCGTATCTTCATCACCCGTAAACAACTGCCATAGATGAATTCAGGGAAATTAACCGGGTTTTCTGACATCGCCAAACAGGCCATGATGCAACCCCAGGAATCAATGCTGGAGGTAAAGACTAAAAAAAATAAGCTTTATATAGGCATCCCAAAAGAAACTTCCTTCCAGGAAAACCGCGTGGCGCTTACCCCATTATCGGTTGCGCTGCTTATTAATAACGGACATGATGTAATGCTGGAACATGATGCGGGCCAGGCAGCTAATTTCTCTGATAAGGATTACAGTGAACAAGGTGCAAAAGTGGTTTACGACACTAAGTCTGTTTACGAGGCGGATATCATTATTAAAATAGCGCCGCCGACGATGGAAGAGATCGGGCTGATGAAGCCGGGGCAATTACTTTTATCCACCTTGCAGATCTCTACCCTGAAACAGGAATGCCTGCATGCTATGCTGCAAAAAAAAATAACTGCACTTAGCTTTGAACACCTGCGCGATGAAGGTGGTTCGCTTACCGTTGTGCGGGCCATGAGTGAGATAGTAGGCGCTACCTCCGTACTCATTGCTGCCGAGTATTTAAGTAATATTTTTGATGGCAAAGGTCTGATGCTGGGTGGCATAACCGGCGTACCACCTACCGAGATAGTAATATTAGGCGCGGGTACCGTTGGCGAATATGCTGCGCGCACCGCCATATCGCTCGGTGCCGAAGTAAAGGTTTTTGACCCGTCTATATATAAGCTGCGCCGGTTGCAGAATAATATCGGCACAAAAATATTTACGTCGGTTGTACAGCCCGTAGTGCTGGAAAAAGCCGTTACCACATGCGATGTTGCCATTGGCGCTATTCGTGCCGAGGATGGCCGCAGCCCGTGCATCATTTCCGAAGCGACCGTGAGCCGCATGAAACGCGATTCGGTGATCATTGACGTGAGTATTGACCAGGGCGGCTGTTTCGAAACTTCGGAGATCACCAATCATACCAACCCGGTATTCCGTAAGTATGATGTTATCCATTATTGCGTACCAAACATCGCCTCGCGCGTGGCACGTACCGCTACTTATGCGCTAACCAATATCTTCGCGCCTATCCTGGTGGATATCGGCGATCAGGGCGGTATCAAAAACGTGATCTGGCAAAAGGCCGGCGTACGCGATGCGGTATATATTTACCAGGGACACCTCACTAATAAACATATCGGCGACCGGTTCAATATACCTGTAAAGGACCTGGATCTGCTTGTTGTATCACACCGTTAATATGCGCCGGGGCTTATTCCTTTCGATAATGATGCTGACCGCCGCGATGGCAAATGCACAGCATTATAAATACATCGACAGCAGTAAAATAAGCGGTCTGGCAAAATATCGCGCTGAAGTAAAGGCGAATCCTGATAAAAAACTGGTGGAGATCAAAAAAGTCATACCACAGATACAGCTGGATATTCGTTATGCTACCACCAACAACTTTACGCATCATAAAATGTATAAACAAGCCCGTGCCTTTGCCCGCTTGCCGGTAGTAATGGCGCTGAAGGAGGTGGAAGATGAGTTGAAAACCCAGGGTATTGGTTTAAAGATATATGACGCTTATCGCCCATACGCCGTTACTGTACATTTTTATGAGGTTACGCCCGATACCAATTTTGTAGCCGATCCGCACAGTGGTTCAAAACATAACCGCGGCTGCGCCATTGATCTAAGCCTGATGGACCTTAAAACCGGTAAGGAGCTGGATATGCCCTCCGGCTTCGATAGCTTCAGCAAAAAAGCTTCTGCAAATTACCCCTATCTACCCCAAAAAGAGATTGACAATCGCGAACTATTGAAAAGCGTGATGCAGAAACACGGCTTCCACGTTATCGGCACCGAGTGGTGGCACTACGATTATAACGGCTGGCAACATTATGAGTTGCTGGACGTACCGTTTGAGGAGTTGTGAAGGTGATTAGTAGGGCAGCGATCTTAGCCTTTGCTCTGGTTTACTATTATTGTGCCTTCGCCAATCCTTCCAGTGCCTCTATCCATAATGGCGAATCATTCAGGCTTTCTACCAGCTGCACGTGCTCACCGCCGAGGGCTTTAAATTCGCCGCCGTATTCTTCGGTTACTTCATATACGGTTTCAAGGCAATCGGCTACAAATGCGGGGCAAAATACCAACAGACGCTTTTTGCCTTCTTTTGCCATTTGTGCAACTACTTCGCTGGTATAGGGCTGTACCCATGGGTCGCTGCCCAGGCGCGACTGAAAACAAACGGTATATTTTTCCTGCGGAATGCCAAGCTCCTGCGCAATGAGTTTGGCGGTATGATAAGACTGTGCTGAATAGCAGAATTTATTGGTATCGTTAAATGTCTGGCAACAATCTTTTACTTTGAGGCAATAGTTGTGAGTATGGTCAGACTTGATCATTTGCCTTTGCGGCAAGCCGTGAAAACTGAACAGGATATGATCGTAAGTTTCCGGCTGATGCTTCCTTGCATTTTCGACAAAGGCTTTTATCATCAAAGCATTATCGTGAAATGAATTGACGAATGAAATATTTGGTGGCGTAGGCCATTTGCCAATCAGCCCCATAATTTTTTCATAAACAGAGCCTGTACTTGCCGATGCATATTGCGGGAACAACGGTATTACGCGGATATCTTTTACTAAGGCATTTTTCAGGCGGTCCAAAGCCGCTTCGATAGACGGACTTTGATAGCGCATGGCCAGGTCAACCATATATTCGTCGCCCAAACGCTCCTGCAGCAATTGCTGTTGCAATAGGCTGTAATGTAATAGCGGCGAACCGGTTTTCTCGTCCCAGATGTGCTGGTAAAGCTTGGCCGATTTGGGCGCACGGGTTGGAGCGATAATGCCATGTACAAGCAAGGCGCGGGAGATGGGATTAATATCGATAACCCGCGGGTCCATCAAAAATTCGCGCAGGTATTTGCGTACATCCGCAGTCGAGGGACTGTCAGGCGTGCCTAAATTTACCAGTAAAACTCCTTTTTTGCTCATAATGAGCGCAAAAGTAACAAAAAGCGATTAACCACCCGAAATGGGTAAAAAAAATAGCGGAATGGTGACAGTATAAAGTTCAATACGTTTCCAGCTCGGCTTTTACCTGCTGCATCAGCCACATGGGGGTTGAGGTGGCGCCCGCAATACCCACTTTGTCGTTCGGGGCAAACATATCCGGTTTCAGTTCATCTACCGAAGAAATGAAATAGGTGTTGGGATTATTCTTCTTGCATACCTCATACAATACCTTGCCGTTGGAAGACTTCTTCCCAGACACAAATACGATCTTATCAAACTTGCGTACAAACTCGGGCAGGTCCTTATCTCGGTTGCTTACCTGGCGACAGATAGTGTCATTGGCCTTCAGTTCATAACCGCGATTGATCAGCTCATTCTTTACACTATAGAATTTTTCGGTGCTCTTGGTGGTCTGGCTGTACAGCGTAATGTTTTGCGGAAGTTCTACATTATCCAGCTCAGTAATGTCCTGAAAAACAATGGCCTCGTTATTGGTTTGGCCCGAAAGACCAATCACCTCGGCATGGCCGTGCTTGCCGAAGATCAATATCTTTTCATTCGAGTCGTAGGAGGTTTTAATGCGGTTCTGCAATTTCAGTACTACCGGGCACGAGGCATCAATAAGGGTAATATTGTTCTCAAGCGCAATGCGATAGGTTTCGGGCGCTTCGCCATGTGCACGGATCAGCACCTTTTCGTTATGCAAACCGGCCAGCTGGTCGTGCCCGATAATGCGCAGACCTTTAGCCTTCAGCCGTTCTACTTCCTCGTCGTTATGCACAATATCGCCTAAACAATACAGGTAGCCATCTTCGCCCAAAATCTCTTCGGCCATATCAATGGCGTAAACCACCCCAAAGCAAAAGCCCGAGTCCTGGTCAATCATTACCTGTAAGTTATTTGCTCCCATTGGCTACAAAATTACGTGAAAATTTGGGAAATTTTAACGTGATTAAATTAGTATACGCGCAAAGTTTTGCGCTCATATAGGCTCTATTCTGTATAAAAGTGTAGCGTTGTAGCGCAGACTACACAGCTACACCTGCTACAAACGCTACACAACTGCCGGTTAAAATAGTACACTGCCGGGAAATTTCATTTGCGAAAGGTTTAAAATCCTTCCCACTCAAAAACTCATTGCGCTTTGTAGTTAAAATAACAAAAACACCAGGTTCAATACACCAAAAAACACAAACTGCATCAGCAGCAATAACGGCGCCACCAAATTTTGCTTTTTAAACCGGAATGCCTCAAACGCAAATAACATTACCACGCTTATCAGCAGCCATCCCCAGTAATTTTTAAGTGGAATAATGCTGCCTGCCCAATGCCAGTAGTCAAACCGCATAGCGATGGGCTCTATCAGCATATCCAGCAGAACCAGGATCACAGCACCCGTCAGCACCCGCAATAACATGTTTTGTATGCCGCTCCGTTGCATTGTTACCCCGGTACTGTAAATGAGCAAAAACCAGGTGATGCCCATTATAACAGGAACGCCCCACAGTTTATAACCTAAGGTGTTACCATAATAATATTGGCCGAAGAGCAATTGCGTATGTACGCCAATCCATTCGGCAAAAAAGGCAGGGATATAAATCACAACCATAAACAGCACCAATTTCCTGTCAAATTGCTCATGGCTCATCAGCATAAATATGCTCATCAGCAATAAATGCCAGGGTACCAGTGCCATAAAGATGTGCCGGGTGGCTGGTATAATAAAGCCGGTTAACCCTACAATGTTAATGATAATGATGAGGTAAGTAATCCATTTCTGTTTAGGCGGACTCAGCTTCATACCTGCCGGCCTTTCCACACGTTGGTATGTGTAAGATGGCGCTGAATAGCCAGGAACGCGATAACGGCGAGGTTTACCATTTGCAGCGGGTGAAGCAACAGGTTAAGCCATGCGTTTTGTTTTGCCGAAAGCGATATCATGACACGGGTAAGCGCTATTAGCCCTACCATTAAAAAGATGAGCTGAAAATTCAGGGTCATGATCACGAACATAGGGCCGCCTATTACAATCACGAGATAAAACAGCAGGGCCATAACACTGTAATTGAATGCCGCCAGAAAATTCTTGCTAAAACCGTCGATCGCTTCTTTGTAGCCCGTGTACATCCGGCAGCTGATCATGCCGTTGGCTAACAGCGCTTCGCCGTTCAGTCCGGCGGTTTTTACCATGCGCATAATTTGTACGTCTTCTACCACTTTATCCCGTGCGGCCTGGTGCCATTGGTATTGGCGGTAAATATTGGCATCGAACAGCATGAATTGCCCGCTTGCCGCTGCCACGGTGCTGTTTTTTACAAGAAATACCAAACGCAGTGGCAGCAGATTAAGCAATATATAATGCATCAGCGGCACAACGCTTTGCTCGCCGAAGGTTTTCATATCCTGGTTGGTGAACAGGCTCAACAGACCCAGGTTAAACTGGATCATGCGGTGCACAGCGCTCATCAGCAATCCATCATAAACGGTTTCATCCGCATCCAGAAACAGGAAATAATCGCCGGTAGCCTCGAGCGATAACTGGTGACAGGCATAATTCTTTCCCAGCCAGTCGTGTGGTAATTTTTTGCCTTTTATCACGCTAAACTGGTGGTGATGTTCGGCGAAATCAGCACATATCCGGTACGTATCGTCGGATGAATCATCATCCAGCACTATCACCTCGTAATTTTCATAATCCTGGCTGTAGATGGATTTCAGCAGGTTCAGAATATTATCCTGCTCGTTACGCGCCGGGATAAGGATTGATACTTTGTATGGGTACAGCCGTTTTACATGCGGTAACTTGGGGTTAGAGATAAAATTAAACACCGTTACCGTAAAGCGCAGGATAATAAAAAAGAAAGTTATGGATATGGCTGCTATCACTGTTCTGCGTCTATTTCGGTTTGTTCCAGTTTTTTGGTTTCGTAAAATTGCTGGTAGGCGGTTTGCAATGCAGCAATGTCTTTCCCGGCAAAGTTCTCATTTTCGTTTTTTAAATAAACGG
>JBQCIS010000214.1:0-2799 GCA_051953515.1 Mucilaginibacter sp. | reverse complement strand
TCAAACTGTAATAAAAACTCGTTGAACAATACCTTACCCAGGTTTTGCACCAGGCCGATGCTTGGGTCTTTCAGTAAAACCGGTTGTGAAATGCCTAATGCTTTAACAGATGCGATGACAGTTACCATCAAACATCCGCCGCCGATAACCGCAGCTACCTTTATCAAGGTAGATTTCATGGGTTCGGTGCTCTTGTTCAGGTTCATGAGCATCAGTGTGTACAGGAACAGTACCAGTATGGCACCCATATACACAATAAAGTTTACCACCGCCAGGAACTGCGCATTAAGTAAAATGTATTGGATAGTAAAGGTGAAAAAGGTAAGTACAAGATACAGAATGCTATGCACCGGATTTTTTGCAGAGATGACCAGTATTGCGAAGAATATGGACAAAAACGCGATGAAGTAAAATATATTCATGTCTCTATTACAAAATACCTTTGTACCACCTTCAAAAAAGAGATGGGCAAAGGTATAAAACTTCTTTATTGATTAAGGGGTGCTTCTACTAATTTGTCTTTCCCGTAAATAAAATCTTTTCTCAGGTAATCAGATGGCACGATATTACCGTCAAGGTAGATCGCTTCCTTCGGACAAGCCTCCTCACACAAACCGCAGAATATGCAGCGCAGCATGTTTATCTCATAAACCGCTGCGTATTTCTCTTCACGATACAAATGCTCCTCACCTTTCTGGCGCTCGGCAGCTATCATGGTGATGGCTTCAGCCGGGCATGAAAGGGCGCACAAACCACAGGCGGTGCAACGCTCGCGGCCCTGCTCGTCGCGTTTAAGCGAGTGCATGCCGCGGAAATTTTCAGAAAACTCGCGTGTTTCTTCAGGATAGCTGATGGTTACCGGTTTTTTGAAAAAGTGTTTTAAGGTAATTGACAACCCGCGGAAAATAGCCGGCAGGTAAGCCTTCTCCGCTAATGTGAGCGGCTTTGATTCAACTAACTTTCTTTTATTACTTAATGATTCCATTATTCAATTCTCCACTATTTAAAAATAGTCCCTGCAATGCCTGTCAACACAATATTTACTATAGCCAGCGGGATCAGCAGTTTCCAGCCCAGGTCCATCAGCTGGTCGTAGCGGAAACGCGGGATAGTCCAGCGCACCCACATAAAGAAGAAGATGAACAAGAATATCTTCACAAACAGCGCCACAACGCCCAAAATAGCTACCGTGTTGGCGGCAAGACCAAGCTGGTTCATATAAGGGAAGTTATAGCCACCGAAGTACAGCGTAGCCATTACTGCCGATGATACAAACATGTTAATATACTCCGCAAACAGGTAGAAACCCAGTTTCATCGATGAGTATTCGGTATGATAACCGCCAACCAGCTCGGTTTCGCATTCCGGCAAGTCGAATGGTGAACGGTTTGTTTCTGCAAAGGCGCATACAATAAATATCAGAAAGCCCAGTGGCTGACGGAACACATTCCAGTTCCAGTCATGCTGTTGTGCAGCGATCTGGCGCAGGCTCAAAGTACCGGTCAACATAATAAGGGCGATGATGGATAAACCCATCGAGATCTCGTAGCTGATATTTTGCGATGCCGCGCGGATAGCGCCAAGCAGCGAATATTTATTGTTTGATGCCCAGCCACCGATCATGATACCATATACACCCAGCGATACTACGCCGAAGATGTACAGGACACCCACGTTAATATCAGTCACCTGCAGATCAATCACATGGCCGCCGAGGGTGAGCTGCTGGCCCCACGGAATTACCGCCGAACCGATACAAGCTGTTAAAATAGCCAGTGAAGGGCCAACAATGAACAGGAAACCTGTGGCGTTGGTTGGGATGATCTCCTCTTTCAGGAACATCTTACCACCATCGGCTAACGGTTGCAGGATACCCAGCGGGCCTGCACGGTTAGGGCCGATCCTGTCCTGAAAAAACGCTGCGAACTTACGTTCGAAGTAAGTTGAGTACATGGCGATAACCAAGCTGATAGCGAAAATAATCACGATCAGTACCAGCTTTACTATTATATCAAACAGTTCCATTATAAGCGTGTCTCCCTTTCAAATTGTTGTTCGTTCGCTTCTTTTAATACCGGGTTGGTTTTTACTACCGGCAGCGGTTTCATGGTATCGTAATGGTTAGCGCTCTGTACCGACCAGTTGGCCACTTTGCGCGGACCTTCGATCACCCAATCCGATGTTTTCTTTTTATCGAAACGGCATTCGTTACAGATAAATTCTTCTACTTCGCCGTAAACATCCTTGCGGGCAGTTACGCGGAGTACATCTTCACCTTTATACCACAGCGTTACTTTGCCGTTGCATTTAGGGTGATTACAATCTCTGTGCGCTTCTACCGGCTTGGTGAACCAAACACGGTTTTTAAAGCGGAAGGTCTTGTCTGTCAATGCACCTACCGGGCAAACATCAATCACGTTACCCGAAAAATCGTTGTCGATAACGTTATGGATGTAGGTTGATATTTCGGAATGATCGCCGCGGTTAAGGATACCGTGTACGCGGTGGTCGGTGATCTGGTCGGCAGTAAACACACAGCGGTAGCAAAGGATGCAGCGTGTCATGTGCAGTTGTATCTTATCGCCAATATCGATCTTTTCAAATGTACGGCGGTCGAACTCATAACGGGTCTTTTCGGCACCATGCTCAAAGGCAAGGTTTTGCAGGTCGCACTCACCAGCCTGGTCGCATATAGGGCAATCCAGCGGGTGGTTGATCAGCAACATCTCCACAATGCCTTTACGCGCCTCGATCACTTCGGGAGAAGTGATGTTCTGCACTTCCATACCGTCCATTACC
>JBQCIS010000213.1:0-14720 GCA_051953515.1 Mucilaginibacter sp. | reverse complement strand
CCCATTTTACCGTAACCTAATAATGCAATCTTCATTCAATGATGTTTTTATGGCGATGACAAATCTATTGGTTTCAAACCAATTATCGCAGAAGAATTGTAAGCTTAATACCCGGAACAACCGGTCCGCTGAAAGTATCAGCAAATAAAGACTGCTGATTAATGATAGCGGGCGTTATGCGCATGCTAAAATCGGTATCCATTGTGTACGAATGCTGAAATTTAGCCTGTACGTAAGCGTGTATAGCCTGTATACCCCATGCGCCCAAAAAGCCCAATATACTCAGGTCGCGGTCGCGGCGGTAGCTGGCAACGATATCATATACCGTTTGGGCCTGCAGGTTGTTGTCATAGTATATCTTCCAAAGCGCATATTGCGGGTCACCGGGTGAGGGGTTAACGCCATGCTCATAATAATGCGCCACAATAAGGTTAGGCTTGTAATTATTCTGGTTAAATATAATGGCATCCATCAGCAAGCCAAGCCCTGCATAAATTACAGGTACATAATACCACTGGTGGTTGTAGAGCTGCCCCCATCCGGGGATGATAAGCGAGCGTACTACCGCCTTATGCGGGTCATGCAAACTATCCGGATGGTATCGTTTGTTATCTTTCTTAACTTTAGGTACGAAAGGCTTGGATGTAGCCGAGTCACGCTTCATATTGAGGCTGTCTTTTTTATTGCGGACAGTATCCAGCTTCGGAACTTGCGCCATTGCAGATGCGGCAAGGCCTATAGCCAGCAGAAGTGTGAGCAGGTATTTATACATTATTTTTTTTAAGAGAAGCAGGAATTCAAGAATCAGGAAGCAAGACTTTTTAAAGTCGAATTTACCATTGGCATTTCTTGCTTCTTGCTTCTAAAGTCTTGCCTCTAAATATTTACCAATCCAACATTTCAAGGATGCGGTTAAGGTCGTCTTCCGAGAGGAAAGGTATTTCTATGATGCCTTTTCCCTGTTTGCTAACTTTCAGCTTCACCCTTGTACTAAATTTTGATGCCAGGTCATCCTCAATTTTCTGTAAGGCATAAGGCGCGGTTTCTGGTGTTCCTTTTTTAGCCTGTGCGCGGTGCTGTTGTGCATCACGAGCCAGTTCTTCAACCTTACGAACGGACAAACCGTCTTTTATAATATGCTGATGTATAAATAATTGTTTTGCAGGATCATCAATATTGATCAGAGCACGTGCATGCCCCATACTGATCTGCCCGTCGCGGATAGATGATTGAATGGCAGGCGGCAGCTTAAGCAGGCGCAGGTAGTTGGTAACGGTTGATCGGTTTTTGCTTACACGGTCGCCCAGTTCTTCCTGTTTCAGGTTGCATTCGTCAATCATCCGCTGAAAGCTCAGCGCAACCTCAATAGCATTCAGGTTTTCGCGCTGTATGTTCTCTATCAATGCCATTTCCAGCATTTGCTGGTCGTTGGCGGTGCGTACGTAAGCCGGAATGGTAACCAAACCAGCCAGTTTTGATGCACGCAAACGGCGCTCACCAGATATCAGCTGATAGTTATTTGCATTAACGCGCCTTACCGTAATAGGCTGTATCAGTCCCTGAAGCTTGATGGATTCGGAAAGCTCCTTTAAAGCCTGTTCGTCAAACTCGGTACGTGGTTGAAAGGGGTTCACCTGTATTTCGGCAACTTTTATCTCGTTTACCGACCCCAGGCTATTTATTTCAGGCGATGAAACCGCGGCGGGTTTTTGTTGGGCGTGTACATTCGGCGTATCATTCAGCAGTGCACTTAGCCCTTTACCTAACGCGTTTCTTTTTTCATTACTCATTTGTTATGCCGTTTCTTCTGTTGCTGCTGCGGCGGCAGCTTCGTCAATAACCAAACCATTTTTGCGTACGATCTCGCGGGCGAGGTTCAGGTAATTAATAGCACCCTTACAGGTAGCATCGTGCATAATTACCGATATACCAAAGCTCGGTGCTTCGCTCAGGCGGGTGTTGCGTTGTATAATGGTATCAAATACCATATCTTCAAAATGGTTCTTCACTTCTTCAACCACCTGGTTGCTCAAACGCAGGCGTACATCGTACATAGTGAGCAGGATGCCTTCAATTTTCAGCGAAGTATTCAGCCTTGATTGTACAATTTTAATGGTGTTTAGCAGCTTGCCCAATCCTTCAAGTGCGAAATACTCACATTGTACCGGCACAATAACCGAGTCGGCAGCGGTAAGCGCATTGATGGTGATGAGGCCCAGCGATGGTGAGCAGTCTATAATGATAAAGTCATACTCGCTGCGCAGACTGTCAAGCACCGCTTTCATTTTGTATTCGCGGCTCTCGAGGTTAATCATTTCTATCTCAGCACCTACCAGGTCGATATGTGCAGGGAGCAGATCAAGATTTGGCGTATCTGTTTTTTGTATAGCCTCATGCGGGTCGATAGCATTGATAATGCACTCGTAAATGCTGCTCTTGATGTTACGCGGATCAAACCCGATACCCGAGGTGGAGTTTGCCTGCGGATCAGCATCAACCAATAAAGTCTTAAATTCCAACACAGCCAAACTTGCAGCCAGGTTAATGGATGAAGTTGTTTTGCCCACACCGCCTTTTTGGTTGGCTAAAGCTATTATTTTGCTCATTTTAGTAATATAAATTTTTAATTGCCGGGTTTACAATAACGAAAAACCGAAGCGGAAATTTCTAACTTCGTAAGTTTTTTAGCCGGCGCTAAGATACAAAATTAATAAATGCCAGCCGCTGCAAAAGTGGCGATGGGTGTTTCAACAATAATTTTACTCACATTTTTTTCACCTATTTACACACATTTCTTGATAAAAAATGATAACCATTATAGCATCCACCAGTCGCCCTGGAAGCGCAACCCTTAAAGTAGCCAAATACTATCAGAAAAGGCTGGCAGAAAAAGGCACCCAGGCCGGCGTGCTTTCGCTGATGGATCTGCCCCCAAACTTGCTGGAAACCGACTTGTATGGCAAACGCAGCGAAGCATTTGGCCGCATACTGGAGGTAGTGAACCGGACAGACAAGTTTATTTTTATTATTCCTGAATATAATGGCAGCTATCCCGGCGTATTAAAGGTTTTTATTGATGCGTGTGACTTCCCCGAGAGCTTTTATGAGAAGAAAGCTGCTTTGGTTGGCGTATCATCGGGTAAATATGGCAACATACGTGGTATAGACCACTTTACTGGCGTTTGCCACTACCTTAACCTGCATGTAATGGCGCTGAAACTGCACATTGCCAACATAAAAACCGAGCTGGATGCCGACGGCAACCTGTTTAAGGAAGATACCGTGAGATTTACCGACGAACAGATGGATAAGTTTATTAGATTTTAAACTGTAGAGACGCAATGTTTGGCGTCTTTTTCTGATCCGGAAAACTTGCAAACTGCCATGGGTGAGGGATTCAAGGCATTGTGTCTCTACGGGGCATAACATCATGTTAAAATCATTTACTAATTTTAGTCGTTCATTTACCTGCACATGGAAACAACAACTTTTGATATACTCAAAACCTTTGAGCTGCTTAAAACCGTTCCCGATGAGCAACTGCAATGGTTGATCAGGAACAGCACCGAACGCACCCTGCATGATGGCGAAATGTTTAGTGTACCGGGTGATGAAATGACCGGTCCACACTTTATACTGGACGGTAAAATGCACATCTACGTAAACCAGAACGGACAGCAGCGCGAGGTAACCACTTATGAGCGGGGAGGTATATCAGGGTATTTACCTTATTCGCGTGGTAAGATAGTGCCGGCAAACAGCCAGGCGATAGGCGAGCTGCACGTGCTCACCTTTGATAAAAATAAAATGCTCGATATGATCTGCAATCAGTTTGAGCTTACGCAGGCGCTGGTGCATGTAATGACCAACCGCGTGCGCAACTTTACCGCGTTGGAGTCGCAGAACGAGAAGATGGTAGCATTGGGTAAGCTATCAGCCGGTTTGGCGCATGAGCTGAATAACCCTGCTGCCGCAATAGTGCGCGATTCGGTTTCATTGCGCGATCATCTCAAGCTGCAGCCACATGCGTTTAAGGCGGTGATCAGCATACGGATGGAACCGGAACAGGTGGATGCGGTGAATGATGAACTGTTCAGGGTATTGTCAGACAAGGATCGCCCCTTGTTGTCGCTCAAACAAAAAAGCGAACGCGAGGATGAGCTTACCGAATGGCTTGACGACCATAGGATAGATAACAGCTACGAGATAGCAGAACGCCTTGTAGATTTTAACTTTTGCTCGGCAGACCTCGAAAGAATGGCTGGGCATATTCCGGATAAGTATCTGTCGCACATCTTTAAATGGCTATGCAGCGTATTGGAGACGGAACGAATGGTGGAAGATATACAGGAATCGGCCCGCAGGATAGCCGACCTGGTAAGTTCCGTAAAAACCTATACCCACATGGACCGTGGCGGCGACAAGCAGTACGCCGATATCCACATTGGCATACGCAATACGCTCACCATGCTGGGCTATAAGCTAAAAAAGGGGAACGTAGAGCTGGTTGAAGAATTTGACCATACCCTGCCACCGGTTAAAGCCCTGATAGGTGAACTGAACCAGGTGTGGACAAACCTTATTGACAACGCGCTTGACGCAATGGAGCCAAACGGCAAAGGCATACTCACCATCAGGACATTGAAAGACCGCGAGTTTGTACAGGTATCTATTATCGACAACGGGGCAGGTATACCGGAAGATATCAGGTCGAAGATATTCGACCCGTTCTTTACCACCAAAGAGTTGGGCAAGGGTACCGGGCTTGGGTTGGAAGTGGTACAACGCATTGTGCAACAGCATAACGGTTCTATTAAAGTAAAATCGGCGCCGGGGCATACTGAGTTTGTGGTATGTTTCCCGATTAACGGCAATTAAAAAGCTCCCTATTGAATATCGAACATCGAATTTTGAATATCGAATATCGAGGCGAATGTTCATGATTCAAAATTGAACTAACAATTAAAGACAATGGAAAGACCCATCATATTTTCAATAGACGACGACCCGCAGGTATTACGCGCCATTGTACGCGACCTGCGCAACATGTACGGCAAGGAATACAAGATCATGAGCACCACCTCGGCAAACGAAGCGCTTGAGAGCCTTACCGATCTGAAAAACAGTTCGGATGTGGTAGCGATGTTTGTGTGCGACCAGCGCATGCCGGAGATGGAAGGGGTTGATTTTTTGGAGAGGGCCATCAAAATATACCCGAATGCCAAAAGAGTGCTGTTAACCGCATATTCGGATACCGAAGCGGCAATTAAAGCCATAAACGATGTTCAACTGGACTATTACCTGATGAAACCGTGGGATCCGCCGGAAGAAAAACTTTACCCAGTAATTAACGATCTGCTCGGCGACTGGAATAATGATTACATCCCCGAATTTAAAGGTATCAAAGTGGTTGGCTACCAATTTTCGCCAAAATCGCATACAGTAAAAGATTACCTGGCAAGCAACTTAATCCCATACCATTGGCTCGACGCGGAAAAGAACCCGGAAGCCAAAGAGGTGATGGAATTGAACAAAAAAGACATCAAAGACCTGCCATTGGTGATATTTGAAGATGGTGCAGTGCTACCCAATCCCTCTATTCGCGAAATAGCGGATAAGATGGGCAAAAGCCCGCAGGTAAGTAATGATATTTATGATGTGGTGATTGTTGGCGCGGGCCCCGCAGGATTGGCAGCGGCAGTGTACGGCGCATCAGAAGGGCTAAAGACTTTGCTGATAGAACGGAAAGCACCGGGCGGACAGGCGGGCTCAAGTTCAAGGATAGAAAATTACCTCGGTTTCCCGGCAGGTTTAAGCGGGGCTGATTTGACGAGACGCGCTATTAGCCAGGCAACACGGTTGGGTGCCGAATTTCTTTCGCCACAAGTAGTGAATAATATTACCCAGAAAGACGGTTACAAAACCATTGTTCTTGACGATGGGCCGGAGATCAATAGTAGAACAGTGATCATTACTACCGGCGTGGATTACCGTAAGCTGGATGTAAAAGGGGTAGAGAACTTTACCGGTGCCGGCATTTACTACGGTGCAGCCATGACCGAAGCTACCGCCTGCAAGGACAAGGAAGTGTACATTATTGGCGGAGGGAATTCGGCCGGACAGGGTGCGGTTTATCTTTCCAAATTTGCTAAAAACGTGTATATCATTATCCGCAAGGATAGTTTAAGCTATACCATGTCGGCATACCTGATACAGCAGATTGAGAATATTCCGAACATACACCTCCTGCCAGATACAGAAATCGCTGAAGCGGCGGGTGACAACCACCTGGAAAAATTGACACTTATCAACGTAAAAACAAAGGAAACGGAAACACGGGATGCCGATGCGTTATATATCTTCATCGGCGCAAAGCCTTATACCGACTGGATAAAGCTGGACATATTACGTGATGAAAAGGGCTTTATTGAAACCGGCAGGGAACTGCGCAGGTATGATGATTTCGGCAAGATATGGAAGCTGAAACGCGATCCCTTTCTGCTGGAAACCAGCTGTCGTGGCATCTTTGCCGCAGGCGATGTGCGCGCCGGCGCCATGAACCGCGTAGCATCCGCCGTAGGCGAAGGCTCAATGGCGATAAGCTTTGTGCATAAGTATTTGGCGGAGGTGTAGTAGATAGTATTTAAAAGACTTAGCCTTGTGCAGTTCCCCTCTCAAGAGGGGAACTTTATCTTTCGACATTTAAACCTATCACCCGCTTATAATTTTCGCCATAATGAACGCGGCAGCGGCTGCCAAAGCGCCGATCACCATTACTTTTACTGCGCCTGAAAATGCCGGTTGCCCTGTCATTTTGCTCTTGAAGTAGCCGAAGATGAACAGGCAGACGATGGTAATAGCGCAGGAGTAATCAAGCGCCTCATGCGCATTGGCAATAAAAAAGTAGGGCGAAAGCGGGATAATGCCGCCTACTATATAAGATACACCGATGGTAACGGCGCTTTGCGTAGCGCGGTTTTCATGCGGCTTTTCAAGACCGAGTTCATAGCGCATCATAAAATCAACCCATAGGTCTTTGTCTTTTGCCATCTCATCAGCAACCTCACGCTGTAATTTTTCGGAGAGGCCAAATTCGGCAAACACTTCCATCACTTCCTGTTTCTCCTGTTCGGGTACGCGCTCTACCTCGTCGTATTCTCGTTTGAGCTCAGATTTATAATGATCGGCTTCGGTTTTGCCTGCCAGATAGCCACCGAGACCCATTGCTATGGAGCCGGCAACAATTTCGGCTATACCTGCGGTTACAACAATAGTAGATGAGTTTACCGCTCCGCTTAAGCCCGCAGCTAAGGCGAACGGAACGGTAAGGCCATCAGACATACCGATAACAATGTCGCGTATTGTATCTGAGCTTTTAAGATGGTTTTCGTGATGCATGTGATAAAGATAGGTTTGCCGCACTGCATCAGGTACATAAATAAATAATTTAGTATTAGTCTGAATTATTCGTTTAATTAGATATAAATAACTTTATCATATTATATACCATTATGAAATACCTATACCTTGCAATTTTAACTTTCGTTTTCCCGGTATCATTGTATGCTCAAAGCAATTACAAACCGGGCTATGTTGTTACGTTAAAAGGTGATACGCTTAAGGGTTATATTAATTATAAAGAATGGGAATATAATCCCTGGCGCATTGAGTTTAAAACGAGTTTAAACGATGTTAAAACAGCATATTCCACAGAAAATACAACTGGTTTTGCAATCAGCGGTTTTGAAACCTACAGGCGTTTTACCCTGTCTGTTTCACGAGATCAGACAGAATATTTAAACCTTTCACAAGGCATTGATACAACAACAGTTAGTAAAACAGCTTTCTTTAAAATTATTGCTACCGGTAAAAATGTAACGCTATATTCTTACGCCGACAAAACAAAACAACGCTTTTTTATTGCCGAAGGTACACAGATGCCTGTTGAGCTAATTTATCACATTTATATTGATCCTAACGGACTGAACCAGGTGCTTACAGATGCCGGTTACAAAAAACAATTGTTGAAGCTGGCCGCACAATACCAGCCTGCGCAGACCCAATTGTTAACCGAAATACAAGAGGCTGATTATAAATATGATGAGATGGTTAAGGTTACAAACAGAATAAATGGCCTTTATGGACTGACAGCAGAGCAGAAAAAGTTAACGAAACCAGGTATTGTGTTTTTTATTACAGCTGGTGCCAATAGCTCAACTGTTAAATTATCGGGTATTGATAATTTAAATACCCCTGTATCTTCCTCGTCATTATTTCCGCAGATCGGTGCGGGTATTAATCTATACTTGAATAAAAATGTAGGACGGTTGATCTTTAGGTCTGAAGTAAATTTTACAGGCAGTAAATCTAATTTCGACTTTACATACAATCCTTCTCCCGATCAAAGTATAGTTTCATATACTGAAATGATGAGTTTTAAAATGTACAGGTTTTCATTAGCCCCTCAAATATTATATAATATCTATAATAGCCAGCAATTTAAGTTTTTTCTCGCCGCAGGCGTTAATATGGAGCAATGCTTTTATTCGGATAAACAATATACGATTATCACTCATTCTTCTGGAGCAGGTTCAGGAGCAGATCAAAGTGAGCCTGGCTTATTTCCGTTCACCTATAATCTAAATTTTAATATGATAGGTAAAGCTGGCGTAGCTATCAATAACCAATGGGAGTTATATGCCGCCTATGTTCCTTCAACCGAATTGATAAAGGATTCGTACCACATGACCTTAACACAATATACCTTCGGACTAAGCTATTTATTCAGTAAGCAGAAATAATCTTACCGCATAATTAAAAGCCAGCCCGACATTTTAGGCGTGCTGTTTTTCAAATCCAGTACATAGTAATAGGTTCCGGTTGGCAGCACTTTGCCGTTGCACTTACCATCCCAGGGTTTATTATAGCCGATGCTTTTATAAACCTGCTGTCCGTAACGGTCAAACACCTGCAACAGGCAGTCCGGATAGGTAACTAATGCTTCAATCTCCCAATTGTCATTTATGCCGTCGCCATTGGGCGAAAAAGTATTGGGGATGACGATCTTTTTATATACACGCACAAAAACGCTGCTGGTATCGTCGCCACAATTATTGGCCGACCGTACATGCAAGGTATAAGTGGTATTATTAGTTGGGCTGGCAAGGGGCGTAAGCGAGTTAGGGTCTGACAGGGCACTGTCGGGCGTCCAATAATAGCTGCTGCCATATTTTTCGCTGCCATTCAGCCGTATTGATTGACCTTCAAATATCACTTTATTGGTACCTGCATTGGCAATGGCTTTCCGCTCAACATTTACGGTTACATTGTCGGTAACCGAGCAGCCGTATTGGTTGGATATGGTTACCTTGTAGGTGGTGGTATCAAGCGGTGAGGCGATAGGATTAGCGATGGTAGAATCAGAAAGCGTTTTACCTGGCGACCATGAGTAGGCCACACCGCCCGACGCACTGATCTGGGTTTTATCGCCTGCGCAAATGGTGGTGCCGCCCGCTACTGACGCAACCGGCAGCGGGTTTACCGTAACCATGGTGGATGCTGTGGACGGGCAATCGTATTGGTTATAAGCAACAACCGTGTATTGCCCCGTATTGGCGATAGTGGCATTTTTAATGGTGACAGGATTCTGCGAAGTTTTAGCCAACCCGGGCCCCGACCATTGATAGCTTGTTCCGCCGGAGGCAGAAAGCACAATGGAATCGCCGGCGCAAACAGTTTGTGTTGCGGCAACGCCCGTTATAACAGGACTGGGATAAACGTTTACCGTGAGCGGTGTTGAATACACCCGGCAGCTCGGCGCTGTGCTTAGCCCGTTGGCAATACCCACACGATATTGATAGGTCCCGGCAACGGCGTTGGTAAATTGAACGTTATAAGTGTCTGATGTTTGCCCCGTAACATCCTGCCAGCCGCTGGTTGTGTAATTTTGCCATTGATAGCCTGTACTGTTACTGCCTGTGCCCCCAGCTCCAACGCTTGCCTTAAATGTATATTCCGCGTTATCGCCTGAGCATAGGTTCATTGTTTTGGCACCACTCGTTGATCCAAATCCCGATTGTATAACCGGGCCGCATGCACGGAATGTGATATCATCCAATATCAGGTCGTTGCCGTATCCGCCCGGTGCATTGTTAATGAGTTCTACAGTAACAGATGTCACTGTATTGGGAGTGGTGAAATATAAACTCTCCTGCACCCATGTTGGTGAGGCTGTAGGTTCAATAGCATTTGTGTTTAAGGTGTCCAATACTGTTCCGTCAGAAGCTAAAACTTTAAAGGTGATATTAGGCTGGCTTACATTAGAGCCAGATTTTTTCATGAGGTTAAGTATGTAAGCCGAAAATAAATAGGTGGTTCCGGGACAAAGCGTGGGTGCGCTTTGGGTAAAGAAAACGCTTGGCTGATAGGATGCGTTAATGATCATCATATACCCGTTGGGGTTACCTGTATGATCTTGCGGAACATTATGCCAGGTGCCTCCAAAGCAGTTGGCAGTTAAACTATTACAAATAGTATATTGACCATCGGCAGGGCAACTGCTTGTGGTGTATTGCATATTGGTAACCGATGCCGGCAACGGAGCCCCGGGATTTTGCCCCGAACCAAAGTCCTCATTGATTACCGGATCACCTAAACTGCCGTCGCATTTGGTAACAGTATTGTTTTGCGCGCGCAAGTGCAAAGCTATGCCTGTAAACAGCATTAGCATGAGAATACGTAGAAGAGGGCGCAATAATTTGGGGTTCACAATCAAATAGTCTTCAAATTTAAACTTTTTAAGTAAGGGTAAATAGCTTCGGTTATAATTATTGTTATAACTATTGCTTGTAACACAATTAGTTTGGTAAGCGGTACAATATAATATTTATTTCAGTAAGTGTATGTTCTACACAGCCGTTTCCGCCTGGGGAAGATGTACTATAAAAATTACATTGATGAGTTCGGTAACCAAGTGTTTTCAACCAAACAAATTATATTTTTGTTAAACTGAGTTTTCAGTTGCCTATGCAAAAAATATATACCCTTTTATTTCTTGCTTTGTGGTTTAATGCCGCCATTGGCCAAACCAAGCCTGATTCTTCAAAAAGGGATACAGTAAGGCACATTACACCGGTAATTATAACCGGTTACCTTATGGCGCAGCCTGTGCAATCGGTGCCTGCTTCGGTAAATGTGTTAACCCCGGCACAGCTTAAGTTACAGCCCGATAATTCGCTGGTATCGGCCATGAATACCATACCGGGTGTGCGTATGGAGGAACGTTCGCCGGGAAGCTACCGCCTGTCTATCCGCGGTAGTTTGTTACGCTCGCCTTTTGGAATACGGGATGTGAAGATTTATTATGATGATCTTCCACTTACTGATGCCGGTGGTAATACCTACCTGAATGCTATCGATGTAAACAGTGTGCAGGGCATAGAGGTGCTGAAAGGCCCGGACGGTAGTTTGTTCGGCGCTAATTCGGGCGGCGTAGTGCTGGTAAAGCCCGTGAACAGATATAGCGATAGCGGTTTTGTTTCGGCAGCAGTTGATGGCGGTTCTTACGCGTTGTTTCATGAGAATGTGGCTGTGCAGGATCGTCAGGCCAATAACCTGCTCAACGTTAACCAGGCGTATGAAAGCTATGGCGGATACCGCCAGAACAGTTCCATGCACCGCAATTATTTCCAGCTGTACGATAAGTGGAACTATGCCCCGCATGATGATCTGAAGGTAATGGGCTTTTACTCCGATCTATACTATAAAACACCAGGTGGATTAACATACGCTCAGTATCTTGTTGATCCGCAGGTTGCGCGCCTGCCTACCAAAACGCTGCCGGGTGCATTGCAACAGAAGATCGCCATTGGCACAAAGATGACTTATGGCGGAGCCGTAAACGAAGTGCATATTACCGATAACCTGCGTAATGTGCTTGCGGTATATGGCAGTTATGTTAATTTTTACAATCCGTTCATTACCAATTTTGAGCAGCGTTACGAGTATACTTATGGCCTCCGAACTTATTTTGAGCTGACCGGCCATGGCAGCGCCAATTACAAATGGAACGCCAACCTGGGTTTGGAATGGCAGCGTACTAATACCGATGATAACAATTATGGCAACGATGCAGGCGTAAGGGATACCGGCCAAACGCTGGATAAACTGCATACCACGCAGCATTTCCTCTTCGCGCGTTACGCAGCCGATCTGTATAAACGCCTGCATATTGAAACGGCGCTCAGCCTTAATTTTTACGATTATAAATTCAGGAACGTATATCCCAATAACGAAGCTGGTTTCACCAACCGGCCGTTTACGCCTGAACTGATGCCGAGGGTAGCGGTATCTTACCAGATTACCAATAATTTTGCATGGCGGGTATCTGCAAGTCGAGGCTACTCAACGCCTACCACTGCCGAGATACGACCGACCGACAATATCATTAATACCAACCTGCAAGCCGAATACGGCTGGAACTACGAAACCGGTTTTAGGTTAAGGAACGCAGACGAAACCATGTACCTCGATGCATCAGTATTCTATTATATTCTGCATGATGCCATTGTGCAGCGCCAGAACCCTAACGAAACCACTTATTACGTAAATGCAGGCGGCACTATGCAGCCGGGAATAGAGATTGAGTTTACCGATTGGCTCATCAGGCAAAAGAATGACGGATTTTTGCGCGGACTGCAGTTTAATGAATCCGTAACGCTGGATAATTTTAAGTTCAGTAATTACCAGTTAGAGAACGTGAATTACAGCGGCAACCAGCTTACGGGTGTGCCTCATGAGGTGTTTGTTAGCAGTCTGCAATGCAGGTTGCCGCAGTCGCTGTACCTATTTGTGGAGCATAACTACACTGCCCGCATTCCGCTTGACGATGCTAATGCCAATTTTGCGTCGGCCTATAACATTTTACAAGCAAAAGCAGGCTGGCAGCATATTTTCAGAAAAACCCGTTTGGAAATTTATGCCGGGGCAGATAATATCCTTAATGAAAAATACAGCCTCGGCGATGATCTCAACGCTGTTGGCAACCGCTTTTATAACGCCGCTGCACCAAGGAATTATTATGTTGGGTTGAAAGTGGTGATATGATGGAAGCCTAAAAACGGTGTCATTTCGATGAGTAAGCATAGAGATGTGCGGTGGCCCTAAGAGAAATCTAATGCACAATGCCTGTAGACTAACAACCTGTCCCTTTCATAAAATTTTTTCGCTCGCACAAACCCAGGCACATTCCGCTCAAGAGAGTAGTTATCACCTGCCCCGGCCGCTCAAGTCCTGTGCTAATGCAGGATTTGAAGTGACATGCTTTTATTTGGAGGGATTGATGAGCAATAAGCGTATCTCACGGTAAAAATACGCTTATTGCTTGTTGTGAATTACTGGTTCTGAAACGTTGCTTCCGCGTCCCTTAGTATCAAACGCGCGGAATTTTACCCTGTCGCTTGTAATGGTTACATTGTCGTTATATACCGGGCTGTCCACCTCCGGGTTGCTGCCGTCAGTCGTATAACGGATCACAAAACCGGGGAACTGCATGTTGGCGAGATACTTGCCATCCTGAAAAATAACGCCCGGTTTGGGTATGCGATAGCCATAGCCGCCGTTCAGGTTATCCAAACGTGGTAATTCTCGTTTGCCTAAAACGTTTACAAAATTACTCCATGCCTGTGCATACATCGCGCTGCTTTTGGCAGTGTCGGGCTCGGTTGCCCATTGCGGGTCGGCAGCCCAGGCGCGTTCAGCGAGACCGAGCATATTTGGGTACATCATGTATTCCATGCGCTGCAGGTTTCTGACGTTTTCGTGCCAAAGGCAGCCCTGCAAGCCCATAATATTGCTTTTACCATAATCGGTCAACCGTTGCTTGCCAATAAAAATAGCGCGGTTAATGGGTAATCCATTTTTATCTACTATAGTGTTCTTAAAGTAATCATAAGGGATAAAGCTAAAAGGCTTGTCCACATCCACAAAAGCGCCCCAGTAATAACCCGGCTCATCGAACGATTTGTAATGCGCCATATCAAAATACAAATTGGTAACCGACGATAGTACCACCTTATAACCCGCATTGGCCAATTTGTAGGCGAGGTCTTCCTGTCCGCCGCCTAACGAATTGTTCCATACGTCGGCCTGTATATGGTAAGGTACAAAATCCGGATTCGGTACATACGCTGGCTTGCCATCCAACGTAGTTTTGCGCAGCGCCATTTCTTCCCATCCTGCAAGTCGTAAACCTTTTGCCCCGAGCATTTGATGCAGGCGGCCATAGAAATAATACCACATATCATTGGTGCTGCTAATTTCTGGGTGCGACGCTTTGAAAGCGAGATAGGAAGGCGATTTCTCCCAAACATGCGCAGGCACCTCGTCGCCGCCAAAATGGATGGTATACAGCGGCGCGCCGGCTTCCTTGTAAATGCTGATCAGGTCATTAATAACCGTTTGGAAGAAGGTATAGGTTGAAGGCATGGATACGTCGATCACATTATCATTCCAATATTGCACCGAGTTATAAACAGACTGATCGTTCGGGTCGGTCAGTAAATACTTTTCAGCTTCGGTTTTTTTACCTTCAGCCAGAAAATGCCTGTAACGGGTATTCATGGCTTTAACAGCAGCGCGCGCATGTCCCGGCGACTCGATTTCCGGTTCTACGGTAATGTGGCGCCCGGTAGCATATTTTAATATTTCTATGTAATCGGCTC
>JBQCIS010000212.1:0-2899 GCA_051953515.1 Mucilaginibacter sp. | reverse complement strand
AACGTTTGATCAAATCGGTATTGCAAGAGATGTGTTGGCAATGGATTCTGCCGGAAACCTTGCTAAAAATATTGCCTGGAACCACAGGCGCGGAGGGGACTTTGATATTTATTTTATATCGAACCAACAGAATAAAGAGTGCAACACTGAACTGTCTCTAAGAATATCTGGTAAAATCCCCGAAATCTGGAACCCAATGACGGGCGAAACAAAAATTGCAGGCGAATGGCGTATAAAGGGCGGGCGTACAATACTATCTCTGAAAATGGAAGCAGGGGAATCGACATTTATTGTACTTAAAAAAACTACCACGCTTTTATCATCTCATACAAACAAAAATTGGCCTGTTGCCATTGCTAAGCAAACTTTACATAATAGCTGGAGCGTTCATTTCGATAAAGCCTTCGGCGGTCCGGCTGATGCGGTGAACTTTACTTCGCTGACAGATTGGACGCAGAACGGCAATGATGCCATTAAATATTATTCAGGCATAGCGGATTATTCAGAACGCTTTGTATGGAATGGGGCAGTAACATCTGACTTATGGCTCGACCTCGGCAAGGTAAATAACCTGGCGACAGTTTACGTAAATGGCATTAACTGCGGTACTGCATGGACATATCCATACCGGGTGAATATTGGTAAAGCATTGCATAAAGGAGTAAACATTATCAAAATATCAGTTGCCAATACCTGGGCCAACAGGCTTATTGGCGACCATGCATTGCCAGAGGATAAACGCACTACCTGGACTAACGCCACCTACCGATTAGATGGCAAGCCTTTACTACCGGCAGGTTTATCAGGCCCGGTGAAAATTATCAGATTAACTTATTGAGGATATGAATAACGTGAGGAAGAAAATATTAGCATTATCGGTATTAGCTTTTGCAGCGACAGCATTAAACGCGCAGGATAAAGCTTTGGTAAATACTGCCGACAGTAAATACGCCAAATTAACCAGCGTGGATATGGGCGATGTAACCTGGACAAATGGTTTCTGGGCTGATCGTTTTAATGTTTGCCGCGAAACGATGATCCCTAACCTGTGGCGAATATACACCGACCCAAAGATAGGCCATGGTATACAAAATTTTGAGATAGCAGCCGGTTTGGATACCGGTTCGCATGTAGGACCGCCATTTCAGGATGGTGATTTTTACAAATTGTTTGAAGCTGTTGCCGCCATGTATGCCGTTACGCACGACCCAAAACTCGATGCCCTGATGGATAAAACCATTGCCGTTTTTGCTAAAGCACAACGGGCGGATGGGTATATCCATACGCCTACACTGATAGCAGAAAGGAATGATCCTAAAAATGCAAAAGCGTTTGAGGACAGGCTGAATTTTGAGACTTATAACCTCGGCCACCTCATGACCGCCGCTTGCATTCATTACCGCGTTACCGGTAAAAGAAATTTCCTTGATATTGCTGTAAAGGCGACAGATTATCTCTATCGCTTCTATAAAACCGCCTCGCCTGAGTTGGCACGCAATGCCATTTGCCCGTCGCATTATATGGGCGTGGTGGAGATGTACCGAACCACACATGATCCTAAATACCTCGAACTGGCTAAAAACCTTATTGACATACGCGGATTGATGAAGGATGGTACGGATGATAACCAGGACCGTATTCCCTTCAGGCAGCAAACGCAGGCAACCGGGCATGCGGTGCGCGCAAATTACCTGTACGCAGGTGCGGCTGATGTATTTGCCGAAACAGGCGATACAACGCTGATGCATACACTTAACCTGGTTTGGAACGACGTGGTCAATCGTAAAATGTACATAACCGGTGGTTGCGGAGCCTTGTATGATGGGGTATCCCCGGATGGTACATCTTATTCATTAAAAGATGTGCAGCAAATTCACCAGGCGTATGGGCGCGATTACCAGTTGCCGAATTTCACAGCGCATAACGAAACCTGCGCCAGCGTAGGTAATGTGTTATGGAACTGGCGCATGTTACAGGTAACCGGCGATGCTAAATATGCCGATGTGATGGAAACAACCTTGTACAATGGCATGCTATCAGGTATAAGTTTGGATGGAACAAAGTTCTTTTATACCAATCCATTGAGTGTGAATGATGATCTGCCGTTCAGGCAACGCTGGTCGCGCGATAGGGTGGGTTATATCGCTTATTCAGATTGCTGCCCGCCAAACGTGGTGCGCACCATTGCCGAGGTTAGCAATTACATGTACAACGTTTCGGAAAAGGGGCTTTGGTTTAACCTGTACGGTGGCAATAAGCTGTCGACAAAATTAAAGGATGGTTCAGCGCTTAAACTCACCCAAACCACCGATTATCCGTGGAATGGGCGAATTGATATCCGTTTGGATAACGCACCGGACAAAGCTTTTTCCATATTCCTGCGGATACCGGCTTGGTGCGAGGCTGCAACGCTTACAATCAACGGGAAACCTGCTAATGTTAGCCTTCAGCAAGGAAAATATGCAGAAATTTCACGTAAATGGCATACAGGCGATCATATTGAATTAAATTTGCCGATGCCGGTGAAACTGATGGAGGCTAACCCGCTGGTTGAGGAGGTGCGTAACCAGGTAGCGGTAAAACGCGGTCCGGTGGTTTATTGCCTGGAAGCGGTAGATTTGCCGAAGGGGCAATCGATATTCAATATCGCGCTTAGCAATAAGTCGGGTTTGAAGCCGCAACCGGCAAAGATAGCAGGCAGCAATATAGTAAGCTTGACTGGCACGGCGAAAGTGCGGAAAGACAGCAACTGGGGCAATAAGTTATACCGTGAGGTTACTTTGCCGGATAAAGCCATCGGCATAAAGCTGGTTCCATATTACGCTTGGGACAACCGCGGGCACACGAATATGGAAACGTGGATCCCGTTTGAAAATTAAAAACGAATAATGACCGATCT